>MWCE01000001.1 GCA_002069895.1 Bacteroidetes bacterium ADurb.Bin234
TTTAAGTTCTCAGTCTGCTCTAGTAAGTATCTCCATGTTAGGATAAACTTTGTAAAGTCGCATTGCGATCTTGGACTCCACATTGCCGGTCCTTTTGAAAGATTCAACATCCTGAACTGTAAAGAAGAACGATCTGTTACATAGCCTATTCCTCCGCCAAGTGCATCTATCTCTCTAACTATCTGACCTTTAGCAATACCTCCTATTGCAGGATTACAACTCATTTGTGCAATTTTTGCC
Source organism: Bacteroidetes bacterium ADurb.Bin234 (assembly GCA_002069895.1). Taxonomy (GTDB): domain Bacteria; phylum Bacteroidota; class Bacteroidia; order Bacteroidales; family WCHB1-69; genus UBA5266. The sequence goes on from MWCE01000001.1 coordinate 241, forward strand.
ATGTCCATTGTGATCAATAGAGTGCGCGAACCAAGCTTAGCGGCAGCTCTAGCGGCCTCGCATCCTGCGTGTCCTGCACCTACTACAATCACATCGTAATCAAAATTCATCTGTTATTTTTTTATCGGCTGTCTTACTTTTTTATACCCTTTTCGCTCATTGCTGAAAGTGCCTTATTTTCTTCATCAGTCATTTTTGCTTTTGCACTTGGTTCTTTGTCTTTAAATCCGCATAAATGAAGAATTCCATGTATTATAACTCTTGATAGTTCGTCATAATAATCAGTTCCAAATTGTTCTGAATTGCTTTTTACTGTTTCAAGTGATATAAAAATATCTCCCGATATTTTATCGTCTTCTGTGTAATCAAAAGTAATAATATCTGTATAATAATCGTGTTTTAGATATTCTTTATTTATCTGTAGTATTTTTTCGTCAGAACAAAAAATATACGCAATTTCACCGATCTTTTTGTTATGTGAATTTGCAATTTCTTTTATCCACTTACTTGTGCGTCTTGTGCATATTTTAGGTTTCTCAACACCTTCTGTTTGATAACTAATCATAATGTTCTGGTTTGATAATAAAGAATTTAACTGCAAAGGTACTAAAAAAGACAATTTAGACTATTAATAAAAATCGTTTATTACGATTTAATCGCTTATCCAAAGAAGAGGTATGCGGAGGCAATTGCTGCAATAACTCCTGCAAGATCTGCAATTAAACCGGCTCCAATTGCATATCTTGTTTTCTTAATACCTACAGATCCGAAGTATAATGCAACAATATAAAAAGTTGTATCTGCGGCGCCTTGGAATAGGCATGAAAGTCTTCCAACGAAAGAATCAGGTCCGTAAGTTCTCATACATTCTACCATCATTGCTTTTGCGCCACTTCCACTTAGCGGTTTCATAAATGCGGTTGGGAGTGCATTAACAAATTCTGTATGATCTGAAAATAGCAGCACAATTTTTTGTATTCCTAAAACAATAAGGTCTAATGCTCCTGATGCGCGGAAAACGGCGATTCCAACGAGCATTCCTACCATATAAGGCATAATCTTCACAGATGTTTCAAAGCCGGACTTTGCTCCGTCAATAAAAGTCTCAAATATGTTTACTTTTTTGTATAGAGCTCCACTGATAAAAGCCACTATAATTATAAGTAGCAAGGAGTTGCTGAAGATACTTGAAAATGTCATCATTTCTTCCTTATTCAGTGTCGTCACGTACCAACAAAGAAGTCCGATAGCTATTGTTATACCACTTAGCCAGCCTATAACTGTTTTGTTTATTAAATTGAGTTTTTGCTTGATTCCAACGAACAAAATAGCAGTTAATGTTGATATGTATGTTGAGATTAAGAGGGGGATAAAAATATCTGTCGGATTTGCAGATCCGAGTATGGCGCGTTGTGCTAAAATTGCAATAGGAATAATCGTGAGTCCTGAAGTGTTAAGTGCTAAAAACATTATTTGGGCGTTCGAAGCTGTCTCTTTTTTTGGATTTAGGTCTTGTAAACTTTGCATGGCTTTTAGTCCGAGTGGGGTTGCTGCATTGTCTAATCCTAACATGTTTGCCGAAAAGTTCATTAGTAGTTGACCGTTGGCAGGGTGGTCTTTGGGTATTTCAGGAAATAGTTTTGAAAAGAATGGTCCTACAATTCGTGACATAAATCTTATTGCTCCGGCTTTTTCTCCAATGTTCATTAAGCCTAGCCATAGTGTCATTACGCCTGCAAGGGGTAGGGCGATATCCATTACTGCAAATATTGACATATCGAATGTTCCTGTTATTATTCGCTCAAAAACTCCGAGGTCTTGCAAAAATATGGCGCGGCATATTGCAACTATAAAGCCGATGATAAAGAATCCTGCCCAAATGTAGTTCAACATAGAAGTAAGTATAAGTATTGATTGCCAAAGTTAGTGTTTTTCTGCAAATTATAGATTTAGGCAAAAAATTTAGTTGATAAGGTATTATTTCTACTAATATAATTAATATTTACTAGATAATATATTTTTTAATAATGTGGTAAAAAAAATGTTATAAAAAAATGTTAAATGTTATACTTAAACGTTTGCAGTTAAAAATATTTTGCTTTTATTTGCACCCGCAAAGCAAATGATACTAATTCGTTTGTAAGGCGACACCCAACATCTTAATTTTTAATTTATGTTTTATATAGTCAAATTGAATTGCAAAAGAGATTTTGCTAATATCAAGTTACAATTTTTATTTATTACAAAAACCCTAATCGTCCATGTTTAGTTTATCACTAATATCATGGACGGAGTTTTTGTGCACCATTACAATACTTGGTGTGCTGTACAATTTATTTGTGTATTTATACTTTAAATATTTATCTAAACAAAAACAAGTTAATCTAGAAATTAAGCGCGAAAACAAATTTAAGAGCGCATAAAAAAATTTCATTTTTAAAATAAACCCCATCTTTATTTTTATGAAAACACCAAAAAAAATCGTTTTTAGTACAGTGCTTTTGTGTATCAATGTCTACGATATATTAGCACAAGGTAACGGAGTAGCTGCGCTAGAGCAGGCAAATCAAGAAATTAAATCATACATAGAACCGATCACAAATTTATTTTATGTGGTTTGTGCAATTGTTGGATTTATAGGAGCTGTAAAAGTATACGGGAAATGGTCTTCAGGCAGTCCTGATACAACTCGTACTGCAGCGTCTTGGTTTGGAGCTTGTGTTTTTGCTATTGTGGCAGTAACAGCTATTCGTGCATTCTTTATAGGTTGATTATCAGATGAGCAGGTATTCAATAAACAAAGGAGTTGGAAGATCTGTTGAAGTAAAAGGTTTGCGAGCGCAATATCTTTTGTATGCTGTTGCCGGTCTTGTTCTTTCTTTCGTCATATTTTTTATTTCTTCTCTTATATTTAATCAGTGGATTGCATTATCAGGAGCACTAATTATAGGATTATTATCCTTGTTTATATGCTTTTATTTGAATAAGAGATTTGGAGAAAATGGACTTACGCAATTTTTTGCATATAAAAACCTTACCCAAAGAGTTTGTAACAATAAGCGAATTAAAAATATAATTTAAATTTTTTATGAAAATTAATTCGCACAATATTGAAAAATGCTTGCCGATTCTGTGTTGGGAAAATTCATGTTTGGTAAGTAAAACAGCAGACATAACTGTGCCTTTCGAAATTACTTTACCAGAGGTATATTCACTTGGTTGTGATGATTTTGAGAACCTTCATCAAGTTTGGGTTAGAGCATTGAGAAGTTTACCTGATTATTGTATTGTTCACAAACAAGATTGGTTTATTAATAGTGAAGTTGTATCAGAACAGGTATCTTCCAGTTTTTTATCAGGAGCATCTGCAAAACACTTTAAATCACGTAAATGCCTAAATCATAGGAGTTTTCTTTACATTACTTTGTCTTCTAAAAATAATATGTCGACAAGTAGTTACTATTCAATACTTTGCCGAAGTAGGATTGTCCCTATTGAAATGGAAAATTTAAATCATATTAATGATTTTTTTGATGCAGTAAAACAATTTTGTACGATATTAAAGGAATGTGGAGTTTCTACAAGGAGATTGGAAGAGAGTGAAATGATAGGAGATAAATCACTTTCCGGTATTATTGAGCAATACTTAAGTCTCGATTTTTCTGAAAAGTGCGTGCTTGCCGACTTATACACACAAGAGAAAGATTGGATGGTAGGCGATAAATACGTAAGTTGTTTTTCTATTTCAGATCTTGATTCGCTACCTTCTGAAGTAAGTACACATAATAAGCATGCTAAATTCTCAACCGACAATACGTATTTTCCGGTTGGATATACACACTCCATAGGAATAGACTTACCATTCAGTCATATTTATAATCAATACTTCTTTTTGGATAATAATAAAGAAACTTTGTCTGCAATAGAACAACGCGGCAAAGAGCAACAATCTCTTTCGCGCATCTCAAGAGAAAATGCAATCAATAAAAGTTTTAATGATAGTTATTTAAACGAAGCTATTATAAATTCAAGAAGGTCTGTTCGTTGTGCTGCCAATGTTTTATTGTGGGATGAAAATTATTTAGAATTGTTGAAAAAGAATGCCCAAATTGGCGCATGTTTAACCAATATGGATTGCACGGCAAATAAGACAGAGCTTATTGTACCACAAATATTTTGGGGAGGAATACCCGGAGCATCTTCTCAGTATCCCTCAGAAATGACTTTTTTGACATTTCTAGAGCAAGCATCTTGTTTTTTAAATCATGAAAGTACTATAAAAACCAGCAATAGCGGATTTGGGATCATGTTGTGTGATAGAAAATTTGGAGTCCCATTGCGTATAGATATTTCGGACGAACCTAGGTCAAAATCATGGATTGATAATCGTAACAAATTTATATTAGGACCATCTGGTTCTGGCAAATCATTTTTTACTAATCATATGGTTAGGCAATACTATGAACAAGGAACGCATGTTGTTATAGTTGATGTGGGTGACAGTTACCTTGGTTTGTGTAATCTAATTCACGAAGAGAGCCATGGAAATGATGGTATTTATTACACTTATACAGCAGAAAATCCGATCTCGTTTAATCCTTTTTACGTCAAAGATGGCATTTATACCGTAGAAAAAAAAGAACAACTTGCTGCTTTGATTTTTTGCTTGTGGAAGAATGAGAGTGAACTTATAACAAAAGCAGAAGAGACTCACGTTTCTATAGCTATAAACGAATACTTGGATAAAATCAAATCTACCGGTGAGTTCCCTGATTTTAATGGATTTTACAATTATTTGAAAGGACACTTTAAATCAGAATTATCCTCAAATGGAGTTCAACGCGACAACTTTGATGTGGATAATTTACTGCAAGTCTTACGTCCTTATTCTGACGGAGGAATGTATGATTATTTGCTTAATGCAAAGACTAATCTTGATTTGCTAGATAAGCGTTTTATTGTGTTTGAAATTGATAATATTAAGGATCACAAAACATTATTTCCTGTAGTGACACTTATATTAATGGATACTTTTATTTCAAAAATGCGGCATAAATCATTGGCATCTGAAAGGAAAATGATCTTAATTGAAGAAGCATGGAAAGCTATTTCCAAAAACGGGACTGCTGAGTTTATAAAGTATTTATACAAAACGGTGCGAAAGCATTTTGGAGAAGCTGTTGTGGTTACACAAGAAGTAGAGGATATAATAGGAAATGAAATCGTAAAGAATGCTATTATATCAAATGCAGATTGCAAAATTTTGCTTGATCAAAGAAAGTATGCAAATCGTTTCGACAAAATAAAACAGATTTTGGCTTTAAGTGATAAAGAAACTGCAATTGCACTGTCTGTCAATAGAGACATTAAGATTGATGGCAGAGCACCATACAAAGAAGTTTTTATCTCTTTAAATGGAAATCATACAGCTGTATATTCAGTAGAAGTTTCAAAAGAAGAGTACCTTACATATACAACTGAGAAAAAAGAAAAGGCTCATTTATTGCATTTAGAAAGAGAAACAGGAAGTTTCCGTCAGGCAATAATTAATTACATAAACGAGGAAAAAAGTTTCATAGTATGAAAAAAATATTATTGGTCATAGTATTCATATTTGGATGTGTAAATGCTTATTCGCAAGCAATAGTTACAGATCCATCGTCAATGTCTCAACGTATCGCTTTGTTTTTTGAACAAATGGAAGAAGCATTATCTCAGAGGATGCAATTGGTAGAACAGGTTGAAAATGCCCGTCAGGCTCTAGAAATAAGTAAAGAAGCCCGCGAAAAATTAAAGAAAGTAAGTGGTTTTATTCAAGCATCAGCGGATGTTTTGGAGATAGCGAATTCAGGTATCAGAATAACCAATAAGATTGGTCTTTACAAAAGTGCCATAATGGAAATGGACCATCTTACAACGGAAGAGAAATATAATATTTTGTGTGTTACGGTTAGATTAGGACATTATGCTTCTGAGAAAGTGTCAGAGGGAATAATGATGAGTAAAACACGCGAAAAAGACGGAGAGTTCTCTGATTACGAGAGATTACAAATGCTC
>MWCE01000002.1 GCA_002069895.1 Bacteroidetes bacterium ADurb.Bin234
GATCACAACTTCTTTCTGGAAGTCTTATTCCTTGAATTTATATTTTATGCTATATTAAAAAAAATTAATTAGTAAATTACAGAGAAGCTATTTATACAGAAAACAACTATCTGTATTGCAAGATTTATGTAGACACTATAAATATTTTTATATGAATTGGGAGATGATTTTGTACATCGACGATGATGTAAGAGCTAAACGACCTTTGAGATACTGGAAAGAACTTCTGTATGAATGGGTGTTAATGGTTCACAGAGTTTATCGAGTATCAAATAAGAAGGCGTCGGTTTACGCTGAGAAGGAGCGAGCCAATACGGGGCTTTTGGCAGCAGCAGCAATAAAGAACGGTTGGGTTGCTTTAGAAGAGTGTCGAACAGAGAAGTCTCACAAACAATTTAAAAGGAGCACTTACAGCGGTCGTTGCGATTTGATGCTTTGGCGCGATATCCGCTATCACGAAATAGAAGCAAAATTCTCCAGAATATCAATTGTTGCAAGATCTAATGTAAGAGTTGATAAGGCGTATGCTAAGGCTGTGGCAGATTCAAAGCGTTCTACTTCAGCTGGTTATAGATCAGAAAAGAAAATCGCCATTACTTACATTGTTCCTGTAGTTAGGCCGAAATTAATTAAAAAACTGACCGATGACCAGATTGCTGTGAGACTCAAAGAGTTAATTCAAGCTATAGAAAATGAGAAAAAACCTACGTTGATTGCATACGCTTTTCCAGGTCCAGTGCAATTAGTTGGTAGTAAAAACATTGGATTAGGAGTGATATTAATAGGTGTTATCACTTAGCAAGTTACTCAAGAACATTATAACTTAATTTGTCCGGGATGAAGCTTGCTTGATAGTAAGTGTGAAGAAGGTGATGGATCACAACTTCTTCCTGAAAGTGAGCTTCAGATAATTTTTAAATTTATACGCTCTTTTAAACCGTATTCATTAATGTCGGTTTTCTTTACCTTGGACAAATATCCTTTGATATACCAGCTTGGCATAAGTGCTTAATAACCACAAAATGCCAAGTAGCAAAAAGTGCATCTCGTTTTATTTTCAATGACTTTTTCTCTTTTTATTTTTACTAAACCATAGTATTAAAGTAATACTCATCGGAAAAAACCAAGTTGGTATATTAATTGTTATGCTTTTATATGTATCCTTATACTTGGCATTTGGTTGTATGAGATATAAGCACAAAAAATAAGTTCGTAGAGGTATTAAAAATGACAAGGCCTGAGTTAGCGAAATATGAGAACCTAAATCTTGAAACGCTTATTGCTTTAGCCGAAAAGGTGGCAGCAGAAGCATCAGACGGACATCTCACATTAATGCGATTTACAACTGGATGGAAGGCATTTCTTAAAACTCCCAACCTTGATACTGGGGATGGGCGTAAAGAGGTTGCAGACATACAAATGTACGCAACTCTGAAAGAAGCCTTGATTAATTTACTTCTACATGGGCGTAGGTAGAGATAAATATAATTCAGCATAACCCGTCAATACACCCGATCGCTACGCTCCGGGTGATTTTTTACGTTAGGTTGACGCCTTCGGCGCGAAGGAAAAAATATCGATGATTGAATTAAGTAAATGTAAAACCATCTTAGAACAAAAAAATATTTCTGATGAATATTTTATAAAATTACATATTACACTTGAAGGATATTTAAAAAGGCTTCTTTTTATTGGATTACGGACTAAAGATGTTCAATATAAAACAGCACAAGAATCAATAACCAAATATCATGAAATATTACCCAATATGATATCAAAAATTTGGCTTATACTCGGAATTGATTATAAAAACGATCTGTTGAAATTTGGAAAGTATAAAATTCTAGAAGAGTATGTATTAAACTTCACTTCAAAATACAGAAATTATCGGGTACATGGTATTTACGACGAAATTAAGGATCATGAATTGCTCAGGTGCCTTATTTTAATTGATAAGGCTTTTATTAATGAAATAGAAAAATATCTAAAAACAAAAAAAATGCCGAGTGCATTCGATGAACCTAAAAAATGGGGAGCAAAAGTTTCAAAAATAAAATCTGTAGATGATGTATTCAATAACATACTAGAAACCTAAAAACTGCTTCAACCTGACTCGGCTATGTCACGCAGATTAAGCAAATGTTACACATTTCCAGTGGTATTCATTAACTTTAACGATCATAAAAAATAGTGGAGGTATAGTCAATAACCGAGAAATGACTTGATGAGACACCGTCTGTAAAGTCAAGTATAGGTCAGGACATATACTAGGAAGTTTTAATAATTCATTAATATCGCAGTAATGCGTCGTGCATCATGAACTGTGTATTTTATTCTATTCCATCGAGATGGGTGTGGAATACACATTGTTAAGATAGTTGATCTAAAAAAACATTTATTGTCTTCTTCGTTCTCTCCAAGGGGCAAGTTTTCCCAAAGTTGATCACCAACAACCAGTATTCTTTTAGGATTAACCACATTCAAAATCGTTTCAAATTCATTTCTGCCGGAGGCCCATTGCTGAGCTGTTGGGCGTGCTTTGCTGTTTGGTAGCAGCTCGGGAATAAAATTGGTAAAAGCTTTTATTGACCAAAATTCATCAGCGCTTAAAACAGGTTCAAAGCTTTTTCTCAAGTTTCTGAATGTATTAACGTCGTTATCTTTATTATCTTTAACGTGTTTTTGAATAAACTTCTTAGGATAACCTTTGTCAAACCACGGATCCCACCCGGTTAATGTATTCATATCCGGCCCTTTTGGGCAACTCTCTCCAAGTATTAAAGTACCATCAAATTTATCGGGTATATATGGCATGTATGTTGGCAATTTCATGATTAAAAAACACCTAACATAAATTATTATCTTAGAAAAATTATGATGATCGTTTCTTGTTCAATATGCCCATCAATTGTTTTGCGATTTTGTCATTAATCATCTTCGTTTTATGTGCTTCTTTTTTGCTGATTCCAATTCTCTCAAATTCTTTCCAGAGACTAATTGAAAATTGTCGGCTATGTCTGCCGACATTCTTAAAGGCAATGAAATGCCTGCCATCTGGAGTAGAAATGGGTGTATAAGTAATATCTTTTACTCCAACAAGCTCGAAGCGTTTAGTTGAAAAATCATAGAGGAAGATTCTATCACCTATTTTATATGCGTGAGGTCCATAGGTACTGAGCCAATAATAGTTCTTCTCATCCCAGTTTGTATGATCGTTTATGATTCGTTCTGTGCGGTCTTTTACAAACCCGGTTATGTAGTCTCTCCAGTAGTTGATTGGTTCAGCTTTTAATGTTGCCTCTTCATGAATTGGTTCTGCTCCTAAAATTATTTTTAACTGACCTGTAGGATAGCTTTGTTGCTTGACCGGATCGGGCCGAAAGCTTTCGTATCTTTCAATTTGTCCAGACGTCAAGGGACGAGCACGACGTTTATTCCAATCCTTTTCGAGAGCTTTTTTCAACCTCTTGTAAGAGGAAGAACTTGGAGAAAGTGAGACCATCATGTCAAGTTCACCTCCGTTTCTTAAACCCTCTCTCGTCAAATTCGAAGAGCCGACAATGGCAGTTGCCCGTGTTCTATTTTCTAATACGAAAACTTTTCGATGAAATTTCGGCTCTCTTGATAACCGCACTGAAAAATTTCCACGAGTTTCTTTTTGAATACGGAGCAATTTTTTTAATGCCTTCGGTTCTGTGACGCGCTGATACAATCCTGTAAGAAGCCTTACTTTCCCTTGTGATGCTACCTGGCGAAGTGGTTGAATGATTTCATCCAATCCAGCTTCAGTAACGAAGGCAACAGCAATAAAAACTTCAGATGCTTTGGTAAGTTTAGTTCTCAGTGTATCTCGAAGATTGTTAGGGCCGCTATTTTCGATGACTTCAAAAGCGATACTTTTTGATACCATGGTGTAACCTCTCGCCTCCCTATACTCTAACGGTTTTATAGTATAATAAAATCGATATAAAATGGATCTCTTTATTTATCATCCCATGTCGCAGAAAGATATAAAAAATATTATTAATTATTTCTAATTGAAAGAAAGCATGCTTGTCAATAGAAGTTGTTTATTTGATCATGCTATATCAATAATCTTTGTAAGATCAAATTCTCTTTATGACAATTATATTTTGAGATTTAAGTTGCAATTTATTCATTAAAACGACTTTCTTTATACTGTCTTTCCACATGATCTTAGGATTATTTTTGTGCCGATCATATAATTCCAAAATATACTCGTCCGAAAATAACAGTTTCAACCTTTGTGCTTCACCCATCGTTAACTGATCATTCTTAAAACCATTCATTGATAACCTTTCATTCAGTTTATTCGGTTTCCCTAGCCAGATGGTTTCAGTGACATAAGGAGAAACTTGCGTAATAACCTGATCGATTTTGTCATCCAACATCGGTTCGCATGATATGCTTGTTTGATATCCTGCATTAAAAGCGTATTTTAGTGATTCCAGTCTTTCCTCAAAGTCAGGCGCGTTTGGTTCCCAGAAATTCAATATTTTGGAATCAGATGACCCGATGGTAAAACGGAAGAGAATTTTGTCTTTGTATTGATTAAAATAGTCGCATATCTCCTTTATGCAATTAAAATGCGGCTTGGATACAATGAGCACGTTATTCCCAGGTTTCAATATGTAGTAAAGAAACGTCACACATTCATTGAGATGTTCCGGTGTTATGTCATGGGAAGAAGGAAACATGATCATACCATTGTATTTCCGAAAACCTTTTTTTAATTTGTCCTGATTGACAATCTCAATTTTCCAATTCTCTTTTGTATTATTCTTGTGCTGAATTATCATTGACTTCGCATAGCAATACCTGCAATCATGACTGCAACCCTTGATTAAGTTTTCATTTCTTGAAGCCCATTCCTTAGTTCCATATATCGTTTTATTTTTCATGATTTGTTGTCTCCTGATGTTTCTTTCCCACTAAATATATGACCGGATAAGCGTCATCCCCCGCTTTTATGTCCAGCAGAGTCCAGCCGTGTTTTAAATATATTTGAAAATCGGATTCAGTGAATAGTTCCGCAGTTATGTATGTGTCATTTGGGTTCATATGTGTTTTCCTTGTCAAAATAGTAAGACCACCCCGACATTTATAAAAGTTGTCGGAGTGGTCTTATGAATTTGTTATTTATAATTTAAGCCATCGATGATGTTTTCGACTCTATATTTGCTTCCCTATAATCGTCAATAGCCTTTTCCGCAACTTCGACAAATTTGTGTTCTTCATCATAAACCAGTTCGCCGTATTCCCATTTATTTCGTGATCCCATTTTAATCAGTTCTCCGATGGGGATATCCACTATTTTAATTGATATTGCAGAAGGTTTGTCATTTAAGCTTTTCAACTCGATGGAACAATCGGGATATACTTCCTGAAACAACTGTTTTTTGTTGGCCCATATCCATTCGATAATAGAGGAATTAAGTTCGCCACGCAGTTCAATAAATAATCCTTCATCATTCCAAAACGCTTTTGTTGAAAGACCATCTGATAAAGAGTAACCAGGCTCTAATTCTTCAATATCCTCGTCATCTTCATACGGTTCGGCACACCAGTGGGGTAAATAATAACCAATCCAGAATTCAGCTTTTTGAACGTCTAATTTTGACGGGAAATTCACATTTGCATCAACATCAACATGTTCAGGATTTTCTTCTACAACACAACTATTTAGAATCTTCTGACCGGTGGAGTTATAATCGATTCCTTTTACCAGATAAGTCCTAACGCCGTATTTGTTATTGCGCCTGACAAGATTGCTGATGTCATACAGTCCGCCTGCGGGTAAATTAAATGACTGATCATCATAATTTTTACCGTATAAAATAATCTTTACATCTGAATCATTACCGTCGTCATAAGTCACGTTGATAAATTGCTCCCAGGTGGGTATTCCTGACGTTGCGTCAATGATGATTTTATAAGTATCATTACCATTATGTGCTTCAATTAACGCAATTAACCTACCATCTTCCGAAAAGTTTTTTGAAATGATTTTGACGTCTTTATAATTATCAAGTTCCAATCTCTTGAAGAAATTCAAGATGTCCTCCTCATTTGATAAGACCTTTTCCCAGCTTACAGCTAAATCATTCTTATATTCCTGTTTCATAATCTGTTACCTCCTAAAATGTTTATTTTGTATTTTGTTATTGTTTTTTGTTGCCAATTTCTCCTGAATTGCTTCCCTGACATAATCCGAAAGAGCAATATTCCTCCGGTCCGTGATTGCGTTGATCTGGTCGAACATTTCATCTGACAGCATCACAGAAACCGGTCGCGTAAATATTTTCTTCTTCATAGACTGATTCCTCCTTTCATAATTTGATTTTAAAATTTTCTTATTCATATATTTGTTCTGGTGTTCATCGGAGATCGGAAAAATTATTTAAAACGGAAACAAACAGTATTGAGCTGGAAACAATCTACAGATCAGTTGCATAAAAACAGGGACAAGATATAAAGGACATCAATAATGAAAGGAGAGCTTTATGGATAAGAAAAATAGGGTGACCCTGTCACGGGAAGAACTTTATCGGATGG
>MWCE01000003.1 GCA_002069895.1 Bacteroidetes bacterium ADurb.Bin234
GGACAAGATGCTAATTCCGTTAGCCTTAATCCTGTGTTTACCAACTTGCCTCAAGATTTGCATACCGGAGGAACTCTGATGGTAGTTCCTGTTGACAGGGCTACCGTACGTGATTTGGATGGTGACGACAGGGTGATTTATACCAATATGGGATGTTATCACGATTATGTAAGCAGTTTGCGTAATGATGTAGAACTTACATCTATGGTATCACCTGTTAACTGGCAGGAAATGAATCAAGATTTACCTTTGGATGTTGTCATTACCAATTATGCCAAAGATACATTGAAAACGGTCAGGATTTATTGGTCGATAAATAACGGAGCGCTTAAGTATTTGGATTATGCATGTAATTTAGCTTGGTTTGAACAAAGCGCTGCCATTCGTTTAGATACAGTTTTGTTCACAAACAGGCTTAATTCAATATTAATCTATACAGCCAATCCCAACGGACTCAGTGATGCGAATACCCAAAACGATACACTGCATGCCGAAATTATTAGTTGTGATGCCTTAAGCGGAAATTACACCGTAGGAGGTTCTCATGCCGATTTTGTTTCTTTAAACGATGTGGTGAATTATCTTAATAATTGTGGTGTCGATGGACCGACTACATTTATATTGAATACAGCTGTGTATAACCAAGCTATGGTTTTATCTGGAAACATTCCGGGTATTAGTGCTACCAATACGGTAAGTTTCACTTCGGCAGCTCAACATCCCGACAGTGTTAAGATTTATACCGACGGAACGACTCTCGAATTAAATGCAGCCAAACACCTTCGTTTTACTTATTTAACCTTCGGATCGCTTGGCAGTACATCTACTTATGGCGTTCAATTTTTAAATGGAGCTTTAGATATTGATTTCTATGCTTGCAATATAAATGCTTATTTATTGTCTACATCGTCATCTTATTGTCCGGTTTACTATTCCGGAAGTTCGGGATCGGGTTATAAGTTGGAAGACGTAACATTTATTAGAAATAAACTCAATGGCGGTTATGCCAGCATGTATTTTTACTATGCCGGTTCTGGTAGTGATACGAATATGTGCAATGTCGTTATCGATAGTAATATCATGAACAATGCCTATTATTATGGTGTTCGTTTTTATTATTATAGCTATTGTCCCAGCTTTTCTTATAATACCATCAACATGAGAGAAAGTAGTACTACGAATTATGTAGTATGTTTTGAAGGTAATTATAATACCATTGATAGAATGGTAGGTAATAAAATACGTTTTGCTAACACCGGATCTCGTTACGGCATGTATTTAGGTTCATATCTTAATGAGAGTTCTTTATACAGAGCAAGCGGTCCTGCTTATATTGCAAACAATGAAATATTAAGTACGGGTGGTTCCGCTAATTACGGTATTTATTTTTCCGGTAGCTATGCCAATGCCAGGATATTACACAATTCCATATATATGTCAGGTTCATCTACCAGCTATGGTATACGCATACCTACCATGAGTTCTTCTTATCTGTTTAGTGTAATGAATAATGTATTTGCTTTATCAACAACGTCTACTGCCTATCCATTATATGCTTCCAGTTCGGATTATGTAAAACAATCATTTGGTGTTACATTGGATAACAACAATTATTATTCTGCATCCGGAACTTATGTGGCGTATGCAGGAGGAACCAGATCGACAGTAGCAGATTTACAGTCTGTTAGTATGCAAGACGTGAATTCCATCAATAGAGATCCGCAATTTATAAATCCTTCGGTTGATTTACATACCCTCAGTAGTTCCATGCTTATGCCGGTAGATACTGCAGTTGTTGTTGATATTGACGGAAAAGCAAGGACACTCTATACAAATAGGGGATGTTATCACGACTATGTAGCCTATCCTGTTGATGTAGCCTTGACTTCCATAAGCTCACCAACAGCTATGGCTGTAGCTAATCAAAATGTTGCCTTAAATGTAAGTATAAGCAACCGTGGGACGGACACCTTGCGATCCGTACGTTTTTATTGGATTCTCAACAAAGGAGCGGTAGACTCATTAGATTATAATTGCTTGTTGGGATTCTTAGACAACAGTAATGTCATAACATTGGATTCCATACTGCTTAATGGCGGTACGAACCATATCACGGTGTTTACGGCTTATCCTAACGGCTTAACCGATGCAAACACCATGAACGACACCTTAACAATAGAATCGTTTACCTGCGACACTATGTTGAACGGTATATACGTCGTTGGTCCAGGTGGAGATTTTGACAATGAAGAAGTTGCTTTTAATACCTTGCTTTCCTGTGGTATTAATGGTCCGGTAGAAATGAAGTTTATGCCTTTTACCTCCGGTAGTTTAAATCTCAATGTTAATATTCCGGGTGCTGATTCAATCAATACCGTTACATTCAGCTCCTTAAGCGGAAATCCTTCGGACGTAAAGATTGTTAGCTCTGGAGGTAATGCCTTAACACTTAATGGTGTTAGTAACTATATATTCAAAAACATCACCATTGATGCCACAGCAGGTACCAATGCCATTGAATTTATAAACTCTTGCAGTAATATTATGTTTTACGGATGTAACATTATGGCTGATCCTACTGCTACATCTTCTTCATATACTGCAGTACGTTATTATCAAGGATCCGGAAGATCGACTTATTTGTCTAATGTAAGTTTTATCAAAAACAAAATCAGCGGCGGATATTATAATATGTATTTCTATTATGCTTGCGGCAGTTCTTCTTATATGGCCCAATCATCAATCAGAATCGACAGTAATGAATTGACGGAGGCCTATTATTATGGAATTTATGCTTATTATTACGGAAACTATAAGAGTGTTTCGTATAATAAAGTAACTTCTAGGACCACCAGCAGTACATTTTATGCCATTTATTT
>MWCE01000004.1 GCA_002069895.1 Bacteroidetes bacterium ADurb.Bin234
TTACCAAAATGGTACTTCTCAAAATTATTGCGGAGTTAAATATTACAGTTACAGCAATGCCACAACCTATTTAAAGAATGTTAAGTTTATTAAAAATAATATTGACGGCGGGTATTACAATTTCTGGTTCGAGTACCCTGCAGGAAGCACTAATAATATGGGTGCCACAGGTATGTCAGTAACGATAGATAGTAATAATCTTTCAAATGCATATTATGCAGGAATTTATTCTAACTATTATGCCCGTTTCCCGAGTATATCATACAATACGATTACATCAAAAAATTCAGGTTCCGTAACATCAACTTGGTATGGCATTAACATTAATATATATCATAATGTAGACTTAATGGTTGGCAATAAAATCAAATCAACCAATACATCCATTTCATCTCCTTATGGTATATGTATAAGTCAGTATTATAATTACAGCAGTTATTCGGGAAGCGGAGCCGGATTAATCGCTAACAATGAAGTTATTTTATATACAACCTCTAATCGTTCAGGCATTTATATATACTATCCCTATTCTAATGTACAACTCTTACACAACTCTGTTTATATGTATGGTAGCGGGAATGCGTATGCCTTATATGTTTATAATGGTTCCAGTTCATATCAGCCTGTTATTAAGAACAATAATTTAGTATGTGCTGGGGGAACTTCATCGTATCCTATCTATTATAATGGAAACTATAGCACTTCCTATTACACCGTTGATTATAATAACTATTACAGTGGTGGTTCCTACATTGCTTATGCAGGTGGTGCTATCACTAGTTTAGCTGCTTTACAAAGTGCCACCGGACAAGATGTCAATTCAACGAATTCAGATCCGGGATTTTCATCCCCTACTTCGAATTTGATTCCTAACAATTGGTCAAAATGTCCGATACTTGCTGAAGTTCCTTTGGATATAAATGGAGGGTATCGTATTGGATTAACTTATAAAGGATGTTACACTGCCATATTCGATACGGATGCCGCATTAGCTGAATTTGTGGGAATAGGCCCGCGCTCAACAGCAGGATCAAATCCTATATATGTAAAAATTATTAATGTTGGTAGGAATACCCTAACAAGTGTAAGTATTCAAGCATCTGTAGACGGAGTTTTGCAAACAGCCATTAATTTGAGTGGTTTATCATTACCGCAATATAAAGATACTGTAATTAATATCGGAACATTTGTTGCAACCATAGGTACTACAACTAATATTATGGCATGGACATATTCTCCTAATGGAATAACAGACCAAAATCTATCAAATGATACGGTAGCCATTTCAACAATAGGATGTGTTTTGGTTTTAAACGGCACCTATGATGTAGGTGGTGGAAATAACGATTTTTCAACTTTAAACGATGCCATGACTGCCTTGACCAATTGTGGTGTATCAGGACCTGTTGTTTTACGGTTGGCTTCGGGAACATATAATTCATTAAGCTCAATTAACGGAACCTTTTTTAATACAAATGCGACAAATACAGTTACATTTACCTCTTTAAACGGTAATGCCGATAGTGTTACTATAGGTGCCTCTTCCGGTGTCGCTTTGGATTTAAACAATGCTAAATACATACATTTCAAAAATATTAGTATAGGGAATAACAATACTACCTATGGCGTTTATTTCCAAAATATAAATGAAAATATCACATTTTATGGTTGTAATATCTATTCAAATCCTACAACAACATCGTCTGCATATGCTTGTGTTTATTACTCAAATCCAAGTAGTGGTTCAACGAATTATTTAAAAAATATTTCTTTTATTAAAAATAAATTGAGTGGAGGGTACTATAATTTCTATTTTAATTATGCAGGTTCTAATAGTACTTTAATATCAAACATGTCAGTTGTTATCGACAGTAATATTTTACAAAATGCTTACTATAATGGAATTTATTCCAACTATTATGCAAATTACCCAAGTATATCCTATAACACCATCACATCAAGAACATCAGGCAATGTATCCAGTACTTGGATTGGTATTCGTTTAGAATGGTATAATAATATTAATTACATGCTTGGAAATAAAATAAAATCAACCAATACTAGTATTTCCAATCCTTACGGCATTTATCTCTATTATTATTTAAACAATCAAGGAACTGCTAACAGAGCACCATTAATTGCCAATAATGAAATCATCCTTTATTCCGCAAGTAGTAACTACGGCATGTATTTATATTATCCCAGTTGTAATGCTCAAATACTGCATAATTCGATCTATATGTACGGAACAGGCAGTCCTTATGCATTTTACACCTATAATTCAACAACCTCCTATAAGCCTCTGTTAGCTAACAACATATTTATGACGGCAGCTGGAACAACTGCATATCCCATTTATTATAATAGTAACTATTACGACATTAATTATTATAACGTTGATTACAATAATTACTATAGTACAGGCTTATATGTTGGTTATGCCGGAGGAGTTATCAACTCATTGGTTGCTTTGCAAAACGCTACGCGACAGGATGCAAACTCTTTAAACATGAATCCCTATTTTATAGCTCCTTTAGTGGACTTACATACCAATGGCGATGAAATGTTGGTAGATCCTTTAACACAAGTTCCTACCGATGTTGATAACAAAGTTCGTACACCGATTACCAATATGGGATGTTATCATGATTTTGAACCTGAGGATGTTGATGTGAAATTATTGGCTATTATTAATCCTGTAAACGCTGTTACAAGCGGTCAATCATCTGATTTGATTGTTAGAATTAAAAATTTCGGATTAAATACTATTGATTCTGTTAAGATACATTATATTGTTAATGGGATAGAATCCGTGTTTGATTGGTATGGCAGTTTAACATATAATAGCGGTAGTCCTAATATATTATTAGGTAATTTTATTCCGGTTTCAGGCATCAATACCATAACCGTATTCACCACAGATCCTAATGGCACTCAAGATGAAAACACTAAAAACGACACCATCTCCATTACTGTGTTCGGATGCGATTCATTATTGAATGGCATTTATACCGTCGGACCAAACGGTAATTTTCCGGATGAAAAGGCAGTTATGATGTCCTTGCAATATTGTGGTATTAACGGACCTGTAGCATTTTATTTTACCTCAGGAAATTACGGTCA
>MWCE01000005.1 GCA_002069895.1 Bacteroidetes bacterium ADurb.Bin234
TTTTACCTCAGGAAATTACGGTCAATTAAACTTTAGTAATCCTATACCGGGTTCAAGTGCCACCAATACGGTTCTATTCACTTCATCTGCCGGTTATGCAGCAAGTGTTAGTTTCATTGCAACCAGCAGTCCGGCACTTATTTTAAACAATATTAATAATATTTTCTTCCGTAATGTTACCCTCGATGGAACCGCCACAAACCACGGCATTGAATTGCAAGGAAGTTGTTCCAATATCGAATTCTATGCTTGCCATATTAAAGCCAGTACAACCACGACTACCTCTCCTTATTCGGCTATTTACCGAAATGGCATGTCAGGCTCAAATAGTTTAAGTGACATACGTATCATTAAAAATAATATCAGCGGAGGTTACTATAATATTTATTGGTATTATGGAGGCGGTGGCAGTAGTTATATGGGAAATAACTGTATTATTGATAGCAATGTTTTCACCGATGCTTATTATGGAGCCATTTATTCCAATAACGGTTACACCAACTTTAACAGTATTTCTTATAACAACATAAGTTGTCGATCGCAAAATCAAAGCAGCAATTTCTATGGGATGTATTTCTCCTATTATAACAACATTGATAATCTTATAGGAAATAAAATTTATATCCGAAATAATTCCATTAGTTACGCATATCCGATTTATGTATATTACTATAATAACCATACCAATAATTCATACGGTCCCATATTAATTGCAAACAATGAAATCATTGTTGAAGTAGGCAATTATTGTGAAGGAGGTATAAATATTGATAATTATAGTCAGGCTGAAGTTATCAACAACTCCATTTATGTTTCGGCAACAACAAGAGCATACGGATTAAGATTATATACAAGCAGCTCATCATATCCCATAGTAGCAAAAAACAACAACATCTTCACCTTGAATGCAACCAATAATTATCCACTCTATATTGAACAGATGAGTCAAATGCCATATATTACATTAGATTACAATAACTATGCAAGTAACGGTAATTATGTAGGTTTAGTTGGAGCCGGACATTTATCATTAGCATCCTTACGTTCAGCTACACTTCAAGACACGCATTCCGTTGCCGTTCAACCCAATTATATTGATTTGAATACAAGTTTGGAATTATTGGATTACAGTGGTATTGTATGTGCCAGACACCCTGCTGTCATGACCGATATTAATGGATTAACACGTAAAATGTTAACTCCAATGGGTGCCTATACAATCGACATATATGAAGGTTATAATATTACTGCTAATGCTATAGTTGAACCTATCAACACCTCAGATGTATTTTGTTATCAGGATTATGCTTCTGTCCGACTAGCCATACAAAACACCGGAAGTTATTTAATCGACTTTTCAGCCATTCCATTATTCATGCATGTTGAGGTTACTGGAGCTATTTCTTATCAATATGATACGATTTTGATGATAGGAGGTGTAGCAGCTACTCAAAGAGATACAGTCACAGTTACTGATTTTCTACCGGTTTCTTCCAACGGTATTTATAATATCAAGGTATGGACATCGTTAAATGCCGACACATTGTATGATGATGATACCGTTGAAACGATTTATTCAATAGATAAAATAGTACTACCTTATAGTATTAATTTCAACACCTACCCTTACGGATTAATACTTAAACAAAATGTAGGCATTTGTCAATGGTCTGTTCAACAAGGCAGCGGAACAAATCCTGTGATTTCCCCATCACACGGAACCGGCCGATTGGAATTCAATTCATCCATTGGAAAAGGATCTGTATCTACAGCAACACTTCAACCTATTAATCTGCGTGGCACATCTAATCCTAAATTAGAGTTTTGGTATGCTCACGACAATGCACCGGGACGTGATTATACTGATGTAAAAATATCTATCGATGGCGGTTATACCTATACATCCATATTAAACATTCAAAGGTTTAATCCCAACTATTCTACCCCCGGCTTTGCTCATTATAATGTTGATTTATCGGCCTATGCAACTTACTCTTGTGTAATCATAGCTTTTGAAGCAGGTAGTTTCGGCGGTGGAAATCAAAATATTGATAGTATCTGTGTAATCTCTAGTGAAGATCTTGCCCTCAACATCTTAGCTCCCGAACAATATGATTTTGTTGCTTGTGAATTAAACAATCAAACATTAGCTGTTACGCTAACGAATTTAACTTCACAAGACTTCAATTTCACTACCAAACCTACGCAAATTGATGTTATGGTTAGCGGAGCTATTAGCAAGCAATACACCATTCATTTAACTTCCGGTTATGTGTTTGGCGATTCGACTGAGACTTTTATTTTAGACACCGCTTTTGATTTCTCTACAAACGGGACATATAATATCTCTGCCGTTCTAAAATCAATTGATGACAATAAACTCAATGACACCGCCCGCACCTCTCGAATTATCAATGTAGATGCCGAATTGGTTTATATTCACCCTATAGGAAGTAAAACAATAGGAGAAAGAGTTTATCCGACTGTAAGTATTAAAAACAATGGGAATATGCCAATACATAACATCCCGTTGCACTTACTCATTAATCACAACTCAACCATTTTAGAAACTATTTATATAGTTTTAGATCCGGGTGATTCGGTCATTTATACTTTTGTTAATCCATATGTTGTTCCTACGGTAAATGAAGCTCAACCTTTCTATATGTTAAACATAAGAACTGAAGTTGCTTGCGACGGTGTAGGAAACAACAACAGCAAAAGCGATTTCTATAATGTCATACTCGAGAAATATATTGATCTAAGTATTGCTGAGGTTATTAAACCTAATGAAAGTGTTTGCGATACAGGAAATACTATGGTTTATCCTATCGTTAAAATTATAAACTTAGGCACCCAAACAGCAAACAATATCACGCTATATATTAGTATTGATAGTGCCGGAACTTTATTGAAAAGCTATTCTGAATCAATATCCTTTATTTCAGGTCAAGATAGTATAGAATACACTTGTTTAACCGCTTATAGAGTTCCCAACTTTGGTAAAAACTATACTTTAAGTGCCTTATTAAATGTTGATAACGATATCAACACTGCAAACAACACCAAAGAGGTAAATGCTTGTGCTATTGAAAAAGTTAATATTAATGAGCATCTAAAAGTTGATTGGATATTAGGACAAAACATTCCCAATCCGGCAAAAGAAAACGTCAGTATACCGTATTATATCCCTAAAGACGGTAGTATTAACTTTAAAGTAATGAGTATTACCGGTCAAATACTTTATAGTGAAACCATAGAAGTTACATCCGGAAATCATTTGATGGAATTTAATACCCATAACTTATCAGATGGCGTTTATTACTACAGCATGGACTATGAAGGTCAACGCATTGTGAAAATAATGAGCATCCAGAAGTAATAATAAACTTCAATATTAAGAGGTTATAGACTACGGTTTATAACCTCTTTTTTTAACTTATATTAAAGATTTAGGCTATGTTCTATAATAAGTAAGTAAAAAAGCGATATAGTTGCAGCATGAAAATAAAAGAATTAGGGAAAGGGATTTTCGAAAGCAAAAAACGAGGCATCAGTGATG
>MWCE01000006.1 GCA_002069895.1 Bacteroidetes bacterium ADurb.Bin234
TCCCACATAAGGTCCTGTACTGTAATAGTTATTATAGTCTAAAACAGTTCCATAAGCAGTGGTAGCATAACTTGACGTACCGGTATAAATCGGATAGCCTGTACCTGTAGTTGCCGTAACAAAAATATTATTTTTAATATTCATACTATAAGTAGAACTCGTTGTATTCATATAATAACCGTAGCAAGTGCTTGTTCCTCCCAAATACACGGTATTATTGTACATATTAACATTGGCATAGTAAGTGTAGAGACCATAAGTCGTGGAAGTTCCTTGAGGTTTAATAATCTCATTATTGGCGATTAAGGCATTCGCAAATGCTCCGTAAGAGGAATTATAATTCAGATAGCCATAAGTGTAAATCCCGTAAGCAGAAGAAGTTGACAGTATACGTATACTATTTCCCTCTACTCCATTATTTATGGTATGATAATAGTATAAATACAAACCATATTGCGTGGAAGAAGTATTCGCTGTTACTATTTTATTATGAGAAACACTTTCATACCTTGCATAATAATAAGAGTATAGACCATAAGTATAGGCATTGGTCATGGTATTGCTATCGATGGTAACCGACATATTTACCATATTGGAAGAACTTCCACCCGGATAGTAGAAATAAATATTGGCATATCCGCCTGAAATGTTATTCTTAACAATACGAACATTCTTCAATGTGTTGGTTGAACTCGAAGAGTTATAGTAATATATCCCTGCATATGAAGAACTGCTTATGCCGGGAGTAGAATTAATATCACATTGATACAAAATAATATCTTCGTTATTACCAACAAATTGAACGCCATAAGTAGAAGAAGCATTTCCTATTGTAACATTTTCAAAACGTAAGTGACTGGCATTGGATATTGTAAGACCCACACCGCTTAAATTGCCTATCTGTACATCTTTTGCATTGGCTGTCATGGAAGTAAAAGTTACCGTATTGATATCATTAACCCCTAAGTAGGTTCCAACAACATTTAAAGTAGGATAAACCCCCGTTGCCAAACGGAAAACTACAGGACCGGATACACCGCAATTTTGTAATGCACCCATGGCATCGTCTATCGTAGCAAAATGGTTATTTCCTCCGGCTACATCGTAAACACCTGCCAAAACTTGTACACAACCGGTTGTAACAGTCATCAAGGTATCATTGCTATGGTTTTGATCGACTAATCCGTTAGGATTTGAAGTCCATGCTTTGATAACAGATGATACATTCAAGGTAGAAACAAATGTACCCATATTAATAACTGTATCTTGATTCTGTAACAAAGACAATCCTGTTACATTCACGACAGGAAGCGATACTCCATCTACAGTTGCATGTATGCTTACACTTGTTAAAACGGTATTTCCAAAATTATTAATACGAACAAAAAGATTGTTAGTGCCCGCCGTAATCAATTCACTTAAACCCACGAATTCAACAACGCCTGCATCCGTTCCATAATTAGAGATATAACATCCGCTGTAAGTAATTGCTTGACGCATATTACCGTTAATATCAAACAACACATTGTTATCTTTCGGACAAACTATCCAATCGGAAGGCATTAAATTAACAGGGAATGCATTCAGTTGCGGATTCTTATCCGTAGAATTCACATCCTGCATATTGGCAGAGCGAAGACTTGCTAACGTAATATCGGAACTTGCATAGGCAATTTTATCACTGGCTGCATTATAATAATTATTATAATCGCTGATTATATAATTGGGAAGTGTATAAGTAATAGAAGAAACATAATATGGCATCAAAAAGGGTGTAGCATTGTCAATTACTGCCGTTGAAAGTATGTTATTCTTTATATTGAGTTGATAAGTCGAACTCGAGTTATAGGCATAAAGTGCTGCTCCCGTTAAGGTTGAAGGATTTACTCCATAAAGGTGAATGTTGTTATGCAAAATATTCGTTTTAGCATAAGGCATATAGATATACAATCCTGTAAAATATTGATAATTGGTGGTTGTATTACCTCCGTATAATAGAATCTCGTTGTTAGCAATCAAACCTTGACCCGAACCGCTGTAAGAGGAATAATTAAAGTCATAATAAATATAAATTCCTCTGGGTTGTTTAATGTTAGCATTGATATTCCTTATTTTATTTCCTACAATATAATCAATATTCGTATATTCATATGTGTAAATTCCATACCAATCAATACCTACATAATCCGAAATACGTGAACTTATGGTGTTATAGGAAATGCTACCGTAGTTACCATAGTAGTAAGTATAAAATCCTGCATAATAGGAATTACTCATGATATTACTGTCAATGTTAACCATCATGGCATTATCATTCATATAGGTTGAAGAACCGGCAGGATAATAGAACCAGAAATTATAATATCCTCCGTCAATATGGTTATTAATGAATTGAACATTTTTTAAGTAGTTCGTGGAACCGCTGGCACTATAATATTTAACACCGCAATAAGCAGTGGAAGTTGCTTGATCATATGTTTGGATAACACAACCCGTAAAGAGTATGTTTTCACACATCCCCAGTAATTCTACAGCTACCCCCGTGTTTCCGGTATTTAAACCGATTGTTATATTCTTAAATGTTACATGCTTTGCATTGTTAAGCACCAAAGCACTTGCCATTGATTCGGTATTACTTCCCAAAACCACATCGGCAGGATTTGCGCTTGCTGATGTAAACGTAATGGCATTCAAAGCACTTAATCCTGTAATGGAAGCAGTATTGAGTATCACATTTTCGTTATATGAACCACTGTCGACAATAAACGTAACAGGCCCATTAACACCGCATTGCATCAAAGCTTGTAAGGCATCACTAAAAGAAGTATAATCAGCTGTCGCTGCACCGATAGTATAAATTCCGTTTAAAGCGGAATCGCATCCGTAAATGCTTTGTACTAAGGTATCATTGAAATGATTCAAATCCGAACTACCATTAGGATTGCTTATCCAAATGATAATTTCATTGTTTCCTCGATTTAACATCGTTGTGTCAATATTCACAAGAAGTTCGGCACCGGGACTTAAGCTTCCTGTCCAAGGAATTACTTTAGTAATTGTACCATTTATCGACAAACTTAGGTTTGCACTCGTGATGGTATTCAATCCTAAGTTTTTAATTTTACCTGAAATGTATACAGGTTGAAGTGTATTAATAGATAAAGGAGTTGATCCTGCTAAAATAGCCATATCCAATGTAAAGGGTTCGTAGCAACCCATATAAGCAATTGAATCGCGTACATTGTTACGAATATCAGTATTCACTCCGTTTATTCTTAAACAACTTAAACCGTTGTAACTTCCTAATTCAAGCCCTTTATTTATATCAAGAAAAACGGGTTGAATATTTACAGAATTAACATCTTGTTGGGTAGAGGATCGTAAAGCAGCTAAAGTTGTTTTTGTTCCGGCCACATATCCCACATAAGATCCGGTACTATAATAGTTATTATAATCTAAGACCGTACCATAGGAAGGTGTTACATAGCCAGATGTTCCTGTATAAATGGGATAACACGTGCCACTGGTTGTTGTTATAAACATATTGTTTTTAAAGTTCATGCTATATGTCGAACTGGTAGAACTGATATACAATCCGTAACACGAACTACTTCCTCCTAAATAAACGGAGTTATTATAGAAATCGGCGTTGGAATATTGCGTATAAATACCATAATAAGATCCCCCTGCAAAACCAATAACTTCATTATTTGCTATCAAAGCATTACCTTGAGCAGCATAAGATGAACTTCTATTAATGTAATAGGTACGAATGCCATATCCCGACGATGTATTTTGTAATAAAATGCGATTACCTATAACTCCTTCTTGAACGGTATTATAGTTATAGAAATAAATGGCATAAAATGTACTGCTGGTGGTCCTAGAAGTTACTTTATTATACGAAACACTCTTATAGTTTCCG
>MWCE01000007.1 GCA_002069895.1 Bacteroidetes bacterium ADurb.Bin234
ACCATCGATAGCAATACCATGACCAATGCCTATACTTATGGTCTATACTCTTATTATTATGCAAGGTATGAAAGTATTTCTCATAATAAAATAGTAACAGCAAATACATCTTCGACACAATACGGTTTGTATTTATACTATTATCATACCATTAATAGTGGGGTAGTGGGTAATAGCATCCGTATACTGTCAACGTCTTCTGCTTATGGGATTTACACTTATGGCTACCTGAACTATAATTCCACTTACGGAGCATTTGGAAATGCATTAATTGCGAATAATGAGATTGTTAAGCCTCAAGGGACTTCCACGACTTATGGTCTTTATACTTACTATGCCAATATTAATATGTACAATAATACCGTCTATTTGGGAGGAACAAGCACTTGTTACGGATACTATATGAATACGACGAGTTCTACCTATAGCATGAATATTAAAAATAATATTTTTGTTACGGCAACTACCGGAACGGGCTATCCGATTTATACCGGAACAGCCGGTTACGCTACAACTGCTTATGGAACTGTTTTAGACTATAATAACTATTATAGTACAGGAGCTTATGTAGGATATATTGCTGGTACAAAAAGTACTATAAACGATTTACGTGCATCTACCGGTCAAGATCAGCATTCTGTTAATGTAGTGATGAATTTCAGTGATATAAATACTGATTTACAATTATTGAGTTATACAGGGATAGCTTGTTTGAAAATAGCAGGCGTTGATGTTGATATTCTCAATAACACAAGAGATTCCGTTACTTTTATGGGATGCTATGTGTCCGATTCTTTAGATGCTGCCATAACGGCCGATAATGTTAACAGCGCAACTACACAACTTCCGTTTACGGTTACTGGTGTGATTGTTAACAAAGGTCTTACTCCGCTTACAAATGCTATGATTACTTGGTCGTTTAAAGACACCGTTCGTACATCAACCTTGTGGACGGGATACTTAGATCAAGGTGAAACGGATACCCTCACTATCGGTACAGTTCAACTCACGTATGGCAATGTGAATATGGTAAAAATATGGGTAAGTTATCCCAATGCATCTACTGACGAAAACACTAAAAACGATACCGTTATGTATACAGTCTTTGGATGTTATGGTCCCTTGAGTGGTAATTATACCATTGGTGGAGTTAATGCGAACTTTGCAACAATTGAAGAAGCCATTGATCCTATGCTGAATTGTGGTATAGTAGGTCCGGTAACATTTTTCCTTAATAATGGTACTTACAATGAAAACTTGGTGTTTGATATGCAGATTCCCGGTGCGAGCATACTTAATCCCGTTACCTTTACTTCTGCCAGCGGTATTGCAGCCAATGTAGTGATTGGCGGGAATCAGAAGAAAGAAGCTACCGCTTTAACCATTCAAAATGTAAGTCATCTTAAATTTATCAATCTTACCATTGGTTTGAATTCCGAATATACAGGTGCTGCCGTTGAATTGATAGGTATGTGCGAAAATATTCTATTCAAAGGTTGTACAATCCAAACCAATGTTCAAGGTAACAGTGCGACCTATTGCGGAGTGAAATATTACAGTACCAATGGTGCCACAGATTACCTTAAGAATGTTCGCTTTATCGGAAATCATGTTGACGGGGGTTATTATAATTTCTATTTCAATTATGCTGCAGGTTCATCGAACAATATGGGTGGCAATGCTATGACGGTAACTATCGATAGCAATGTGTTGAGTAATTCCTATTATGCTGGTATGTATTCCTATTATTATGCTAACTATCCCAGCATTTCCTATAATACTATCACTTCACGTACTTCCACCAATGTAAATGCCGATTGGTATGGGTTGTATTTTTATTATTATAATAATGTAGAAAAGATTGTCGGCAACAGAATTTATAATACAAATGCAGCTATTACCAAGCCACGGGGGATATATGTTTATTATTATTTCAATTACACATCTTACAATGGTCTCGGAAAAGGTTTGATAGCCAATAATGAAATTATTTTACATGGTGCCAATACTGGTGCAGATTTCAATTACTTTACGGGAATATATATGTACTATCCTTATTCAAACATGAATATTTTGCATAACTCCATTTATTTGTATGGCACGAATCCCAATACCATGGCAGGTTCAGGTATTTTTGCTTATAATACAACAACAGCCTATCCGATTATTATTAAAAATAATGATATCGCTACCTTTAAAGCAGGAAGCAGTTTGTCATATTTATATCCTTATTACATCTCTTCTGCTACTTATGCTAATGCTTCATATATTGTTACTGATTACAACAACTATTATAATGATAAGAATTCGAACATAGCA
This sequence comes from Bacteroidetes bacterium ADurb.Bin234, assembly GCA_002069895.1. Lineage (GTDB taxonomy): Bacteria > Bacteroidota > Bacteroidia > Bacteroidales > WCHB1-69 > UBA5266. Next base: position 2,320 of record MWCE01000007.1, read on the forward strand.
TTTACAGGAATTGAGCACACAATCACCAGTTTGCGAGATGTAAATTTGCAAGATTATAATTCATGCAGCATCAATCCTGGATATTTGACCAATCCCGTTACTTTGGTGCCTCAAAATTGGTCTACATGTTTGGTGTCGAATGAAGTCGTAAATGATATTAACGGAGATTTACGGTTAGGAAGAATCACTTATAAGGGTTGTTATACAGCTATTTTCAGTAATGATGCTGGCATAACTGAGATTGTTGGTTTAGGTGAACGTGTTACAGCAGGAACTAACAATCTTCAGGTTCGCGTTTATAATTTCGGAACTAGCACTTTGAATAGTGTAACGGTTCATGCTTCCGTTAACGGTGTTATGCTGCCTGCTACGAATTTAACGGGATTAAATCTTGCCAAATATCAAGATACCGTTGTTAGCATAGGAACTTTTGTGGCTTTCGTTGATTCCGTAAGTCATATTGTTGCATGGACATCTAATCCGAATGGCATTGTCGACCAGAACCTTATTAACGATACCCTGGATAAATTAACAACCGGATGCTATCAGGTATTAGCTGGAACATATGATATTGCAGGAGGTAACAACGACTTTGCTACCTTAGACGATGCCTTACAAGTATTATATAATTGTGGTGTATCCGGTCCTGTTATCCTACGTATTGCCAATGGCAATTATCCTGTCTTAGATACCTTGGGTAGCTATTTCGGAACCAGTGATGTCAATACCGTAACCTTTACTTCTTTAAGTGGAAATGCAAATAGTGTTATCTTAGGAGATACCATTAATACGGCATTGACTTTTGTAAATGCTAAACACTTGCATTTTGAGAAAGTTACCATTGGTAATGTCATGTCTATGCGCGGTGTTGAATTCGTAAACACCAATGAAGATATTTCTTTCTATCAATGTAATATTAACTCCTCGCCCGGAATGAGCAGTTCTAGTTATGCAGGTATTTATTTCTATAATTCCTCAAGTTCTATTCATACCTTAAAGAATGTACGTATAGTTAAAAACAATATTTCGGGTGGTTATGCCAATATTTATTTCTATTATCCTGGAGCTAGTCAAACAACTATGCTTGAAATGTCGGTAACTATCGACAGTAATATGATGACCAATGCTTATTATACCGGACTTTATTCTTATTATTATTCCAAATATAAGAGTGTGTCATATAATACCATTGTAACGTCTGTCATCAGTTCTACACAATACGGTATGTATTTGTATTATTACAATACCTTTGATGATGGTGTAATCGGCAATCGTATACGTTTACAAACTACATCATCCGGTTATGGTATGTATACATATTATACCAACAGAAGTTCTGCATATGGTGCCAAAGGAAATGCCTTGATTGCCAATAATGAAATTATTAAGCCACAAGGGACTTCCTCTGCTTATGGTTTCTACAATTATTACGGTAACGTAGATTTTGTAAATAACTCCATCTATTTAGCCGGAACCAGTTCTTGTTACGGTATTTATGCAGGTACCATGAGTTCGTCATACAGTAGAAGTTTGTTAAATAACAATGTTATGACCAACACTACCTCTACGACTAATTATCCTATCTATTATTCCAGTGCCGATTATGCTAAAACCTCCTATGGTAACATAGCCGATTATAATAATTATTATGGCACGGGTGCTTATGTGGGTTATGTAGGATCCGCTATTTCGACCATGGCTGCATTACGTCAAACCACTTTACAGGATAATCATTCGGTTAGTGTAGTTCCTCAATATGTAGATCTTACACAGAGTTTGGAGATGACAAGCTATAGTGGCATGATATGCAATATGCATACTTCCGTATTACACGACATCAATGGACAAACACGTACCAGAATCACCCCCATGGGAGCCTATTCCGTTCTTATTTACGAAGGTTATGATTTAGGTATTATGGCTATTGTTGAACCTGTAAACACTTCGGATGTGTTCTGTTATCAAGATTTTGCATCTGTTAGAATAGAAATGCAAAATAACGGAAGTTATCCTATTGATTTCTCGGCACAGCCGGTTTCCATACATCTTGATGTCAGTGGAACAGTGTCATTCCAAATGGATACGATGTTCTTGGTTGGCGGGTTAACCCAAACCGAGAAAGCCGTGTATACTTTAACTGATTTTCTACCGGTAACCGATAATGGCATTTATCATATCAAGGCATGGTTGTCATTGGATGCCGACACCTTGTATTTTGATGATACGCTGCAATATGATTATCTCATCGATAAGATTATTTTACCCTACGGTGTGAACTTTGACTCTATTCCTAACGGATTAGTATTCAAACAGATTTCGGGTACATCAAAATGGTCGGTAGAGTCGGGTGATGGTATTAATCCAACTATATCTCCTTCACACGGAACGGGTCGTTTACAATTTAATTCAGCTGTCGATAGAGGTTCATTAGCCAGTGTGACTTTACAACCTATAAATCTACGGGGAACTGTTAGTCCGAAATTGGAATTCTGGTATGCTCACGATAATGCACCCGGAAGAGACTACACCGATGTTCAAATTTCTATTGACGGTGGATTCACGTATAATTCTTTGTTAAATGTAAAACGTTCGAATGCTAACTATCCAACACCTACTTTTGTACGTTATGAAGTGGATTTAACTCCTTATACTTCTTATTCCTGTGTTATTATCAGTTTTGAAGGCGGTAGTTTTGGCGGAGGTAATCAAAATATCGACAGTATATCCATTACTTCCTTACAGGATCTTTTGGTGGGAGTTGATGTTATCCCACAAGACAGTATGATAGCTTGCGAGTTGACGAATAAAGTATTGGCGGTTACATTGACCAATTTAACTTCCCAAGACTTCCGTTTTGAAAGAAATCCGTCAGAAATTTATGTTGAGGTTACAGGTGCGGTAACTAAAAATTACACCTATCCATTAACATCCGGTATTGTAAACGGTGATTCAACAGGTGTGTTTGTTGTTGATTCTAACTTTAACTTTTCAACCAACGGCACCTACAACATTAAAGCTATATTGAAACAGACCGACGATAATATTTTAAATGATACTGCATTTGCTACTCGTTTGGTTGATGTTGATGCGAGTGTTGTGAGCATTGATCCTATCGGAGCTAAAAAAATCGGTGAAAGAGTTTATCCGACCATTACGGTTAAAAATATCGGTAATATTCCTATACGTAATATCCCATTACGTTTGCAAATCAATTACACAGGTGATATTACGGAAACGATTAATACCTTGTTATTGCCGGGAGATTCTATTACACATACTTTTGTTACTCCTTATTACGTACCTATTGTTTCGGAAATGCAACCCTTCTATTTGTTAGAAATTACGGCACAAGTAGCATGCGACGGCAAATCCAACAACAATAAGAAAAGCAGTTACTGTCAAGTTAATTTTGATGAATATGTTGATTTGAAAATAATCTCTGTTCAAAAACCTGATCCTAATGTTTGTGATACAGGTCAAACGATGGTTTATCCTATATTATTAATCAAAAACAATGGTAATAGTGCTGCCAACGACATTGCACTTTACGTAACCGTTGATAGTGCAGGTACTATCTTAAAGAGTTATTCCGAAAGTATTAGCGTTTTAGCCGCTGGTGACAGTGTGGAATTTACTTCTAAAACAGGATATTTAGTGCCTAATTTTGATAATACCTATAAGGTTACCTTATTGGTTAATGCAAGCGATGAATCTAATCCTTCCGATAATACGGTAGATATAATAGCCTGTGCTAAACATGATGGTACCGGTATTAACAGTTTCGGCAAAACCAATTGGGTGATGGGACAAAATATTCCGAATCCTGCGAAAGTAATCACTCAAATTCCTTATACCTTACCTACAAATGGTGACCTAATTGTTAAAGTGATTAGTATCAGCGGTCAAGTATTATATCAAGAAAATATTAAAGCCCTAGCCGGAGATAATTTCTTTGAAATAAAACTTGATAATTTGTCGGAAGGTATTTATTATTATAGCATGGAATACCAAGGACAACGTATTGTTAAGAAAATGACGATACAACGATAATTAATAATGCATTAATAAAAGAGGATGTTCATCAACGAACATCCTCTTTTTTTTGTTCAGAAAAATAAAGTAATCAGTCGATCCTTAAAAACATTTTAATTTATTGAATATCATTAAAATAATTTGTAAAATGTATTGAAGGTATTGCAA
>MWCE01000008.1 GCA_002069895.1 Bacteroidetes bacterium ADurb.Bin234
TACCGTGAAAACACCATGAGTTCCACATGGAAACCCATACCGACATCCTCCTATAAAGGGGAAGGTAAGTATATCAATGCACAGTTTAATCACAGTAGTTATTTAGATTGGCGACCCGACGATTCCTTAGCCCTACCTACCCAAGCCTGGTGGAAAAGCGAACAGTTTGATATTTCCGACGAAGTGTCGTTTACCCAAGTACAATTCCGTTTTATCATTACAAAAGGCAGTGTAACAGGAACACATTTTGCCAATGGATGGTTAATAGATAATTTTAAACTTACGGCATCGGTGAATCCTATTATTCCGCCTGTTGTTGAATTAATTACTCATTACGGCGACACAGTGTATAATACAGGCCCATTTGAAATAAGAGCCAAGGTAGCATCGCGTACTTATGCCCCCATTTTAACGCCTACATTGCATTATGCTGCTACATTTAACAGTGTAACGACAAACGATTCCATAACCATGACGGCTGTTGAAGGCGATTCCATTTGGACAGCTACCATACCTCAATTCGTATTCGGGACATCTATTGTGTATTATATTAACGGTTACGATTCCGTTGGAAATACAAATTCGGCAAATGGAGGCTTTTATATAAAACGAGGCATGGGGGGAAGTGTTGCGGATTCTGTAATTATAGGTATGAGTGGAGGCACTAATAATTTTTGGCATCCTTTCTGCGTAAATGCGGAGTATAGTTGGTCTCGGTCATTGTATATGGCTACAGATTTGGGAACAACTTTTGTTGGACAATATATTACCCGATTCGGATGGTATAATAATTATAATAATTTTTCACAAAATTATGTATATACAAGAGATCTGAAAATATATATGAAGGCAACGAATGATATTTCTGTGACTTTAGCATCATATATACAACCGATTACGGATGGAGCTACACTGGTCTACGATGGACAATTAACCACTTCGTTGTATTGGAATACAGTAAATTTACAAATCCCCTTTTTCTTACCTCCTAATCAGAATTTATTGGTTTATGTAGAGGATAGTACCGGTATATGGGTATCTCCTTATATTATTTGGACACAAATGAGCACATCTTATGCATCGACGGTTAGAGGACATACCAATCTGGGAGGATCTTCAAATCAACCAGGGCATATTACTTCACAAATTCCTATTACCCTATTTGGGTTTGGTGTCCCTGTTGACGATACTAATTCCGTTGCCTTACATTCCATAAATAATCCGGGAAAAAATGTCTTTGTTGATCCTATGTCTCAAACACCTGTAATTTTTACCATTAAAAATAATGGGATTGTCGATTTAGATTCCTGTTATATTGATTGGACTTTAAATGGTGTACCTCAACCCAGATTTACTTGGAGAGGCCATTTACCCAGCGATTTTAATGCTTCCGATACCATTGGATATTATACACCAAAAGCCAATCAATATGATACCATTGTTATGTGGACCAGTTTACCCAATGGTGTTTATGATTCCACAACTTATGATGATACCATAATAAGAATTGCTTATGGTATTAGTGGATTGGATATGGAATTTTTAACTTACTACGGAGATACTGTATATAATACAGGTCCGTTTCCGATGCAAGCACGCATAGCAACCCTTACACCTACTCCTTTACCAAGTCTTATTAATTTAAATGTAAAATACACCTATAATGGAATTGATAGCTATGATACACTTCCAATGACTGCTCTTGGTAATAATATCTACGAAGCCATTATTCCTCAACATGTTTTCGGTACAAATGTTGAATATTCCATTACACTGATCGATTCCTTGGGAAATATATGTACAATTACCGACGGTTTTTATGTCAAACGTATGGCAGGTGGTAGTAGTACAGGCTATGTGATTGTAGGTACAGGAACTAATACCCAGACATATGCCCCCTTTTATAAATGGTATGATTACAGTTGGTCTCGAATGCTATATTTAGCTTCCGAATTGAGTCCGACTTCAGGAGGGGGTATGATTACCAAATTAGCTTGGCATGTATCAACAACCGGTACCTCCGCCAATAATCAAACGTGTTATTTTAAGGAAGTTACAGATATTGATATTTCAAATTCAACATATGTAGATCCTCTCACTAGTGGAGCAACCTTGGTATGGTCGGGTACGTTTAATCCCAGCTCAACCGGATGGATAGAAATTACATTGGATAATTCCTTTATCCTTACTCCTAATAAAAATTTATTGATATTTTGGGAAAACAGAGATGGAAATTATGCTTCACCATATGCGGATTGGACTTCTACCTCAACCTCTCCAACATATATGACGGTATATGACTATCAAGATGGCTCCTTCCCGACAAGCAGCGGAAGCTTACAATACGATCGTCCCAATGCACGTTTTTATCTGATTGGCAATGAGGAAGATTCTAATTCCGTTGCATTGCTTTCCATTGACAATCCCCAAAAAACAATACTGGTAAATCCTTTTGTTCAAGTTCCGGTGGTATTTACCATTAAAAACAAGGGAATAGCCGATTTGGATTCTTGTTACATTGATTGGACAGTAAACGGAATACCTCAACCGAGGTTTACATGGAGAGGCAAACTGCCCGCTGATTTTAATGCTTCCGACACCATTGGTTATTATACTCCTGTTGCTAACCAATGGGATACTATAGTTATCTGGACAAGTTCTCCCAACGGTGTTTATGATTCCACAACTTATGATGATACCATAATAAGAATATCATACGGTATCAGTGGATTGGATTTGGCTTTTGTTTCCAGTATAGATGATACTGTTTATATAACAGGCCCCTTTACGGTACAAGCAAGAATAGTTTCAAGAACTCTTGCCCCTTTACCTAGTGCTATTAATTTAAATGTAAAATATACATACAATGGTACAGATACTTATGATACCCTTCCCTTGACTTTAATTGGAAATGGTATTTACGAAGCCGTTATTCCCCAACATGTTTTCGGTACAGATGTTGAATATTCCATTACATTGATCGATTCCTTGGGTAATGTTTGCAGTATTGTTGACTATTTTTATATTAAACGGCCCGGAGCCGGTATGACAGGTTATGTTATAGTCGGGACAGGAACATCAACTGCTTATATGTTACCTATGGATATGTATTATAATTATAGTTGGACACGGCAATTATATCATGCCGATGAATTAAGTCCGGCGAGTACAGGAGGATTAATCACTAAATTAGCATGGCAATATGCTTATGGTACTCCCTATACGTATGCCAATCAATCCTGTTATTTTAAAGCTGTGGATGATTTAACCATATCTTCCACTGCTTATCAAGACCCTGTAGCAGCGGGAGCAACATTGGTTTGGTCTGGAACCATTAATTTATCTATGGGATGGTGTGAAATAGATTTAGCAACGACATTTCTGTTGCCTTCCGGTAAAAATTTATTAATATACTGGCATCATAATAATGGTACTTATGCCGGTTCCTCTTATGTGTTCAATTACACAACAACAGCAAATTATCAAGCTGTTTACTGTCATTCCGATGGAAGTTTTCCATCTGGTAGTTCAGGAACATTAACATACAATCGACCGAATGCCCGTTTTTATTTAGTTGGTTCTTCGAGTGATTCTAACAGTGTAGCATTGTTAAGCATAGATAATCCTACGGATGGAAGTCCGGTCGGGATTAATCCGGTAAAGGTTACCATTAAAAACAAAGGAATGAAACCCATAGATTCATGTGTTATTAATTGGACGGTAAATGGCGTATTACAAACACCATATATCTATAGAGGTCATATATTAGATGATTTTAATGATACCGTAACCATAGGATATTATACGCAACGTAGTAATCAGTATGATACTCTTGTCGTATGGGTAGGCATGCCAAACGGTGTAATCGATACTACCACTTGGGATGATACATTGAGTGTTATTTCTTTCGGATGCTTAGGAGTTCTTTCAGGAGATTTGATAGTAGGTACTTCCCCCGGCGCCGATGTTCCCAGCATTTCCGATGCCCTGTTTGTCTTATCCAAGTGTGGAACGAACGGAAATGTAACCTTAAAACTTCAAAGTGGTACTTATGTAGAGAATTGGGATTTCACGGATTTAGCAAATATTATGGGAAGTGATACCTTAACCATCACGTCTTTAAACGGCAACAGGAACAGTGTTGTTTTAAAACCGGCCAGTGGCGTGGGGATCGTATTTAATAATACGGAAAATTTTATCGTAAAAGATATTTCCATAGATAATACAAGCAGTTCAGCTTATGGAGTTCAATTCACCGGTGTGTCAAATAATAATATAGAAATAAGAAATATTAATTTTATATGCGATACCGTTGGAACATCATCAACTAATACTCCTATTTATAAAACATCCACAGGTGTAGTGAATGATATTCGTATCATAGGCAATACCATAAAAGGCGGATATTACGGTATTTATTTCTATGGAGGAACAAGTACTTCTGCTTATGGAACCAATATCGTAGTGGATAGTAATATTATTGAAAGTCAATATTATTATGCTAACTACTTCTATTACACGGATTTCAAGAGTTTTTCGCATAACACCATATTGTCCAGGCTAACGAATACCTCTACTTATTGGTATGGTTTCCATTTCTATTATTGTAACTTCATTGCCGACGGGAATAAAGTTCTTCAAAGGTCAACCGGTATTACTTATCCGTATTTAACATATATCTATTATGCGGGATATTATAATGCAGCCGGTCCTTCCTTGTTTTGCAATAATGAACTGATAGGAAGTTCAACGTCCACTTATTATGGTATGTATTTAGGTTCATATAACCAACTGAATATTTATAATAATTCCATTTATATGTCGGGAAGCGGAGCATCACGGAATATTTATACGACTAATACTTCAACTTCTGTTTACGATATAAAAAACAATATAATAGTAAATGCATCGACCGGATATCCAATTTATGTGGCGGGAACATCTACTATATTTACTTCCGATTATAATTGTTTGTACGGAAATTCTTATGTGGGATATTTATCTTCCGCTCACTCCACCTTAGTGGCTTGGCAAACCGCTACAACACAAGATGCCAATTCCATTAGTGTGAATCCTCCATTTATTGATGTTAATAACAGCTTGGAAATGTCGGATTATAGTGCGTTTTTCGTCCCAAGATTATCAGAGGTTCCTAACGATATTAACGACATAGGGAGAAGCAAATTAACAATGATGGGAGCCTATTCCGTTCCATTGTTTGAAGGCTATGATTTGAAAATGGAATCCATCCTAAGTCAGGAAGAAGTAAATGACATTCATTGTTATAGCGATTTTACCAATATTCAGGTGGTTCTTAAAAACATAGGCACGGAACATTATTATTTTAATACGGATGCTATCAAATTAACAGTTGAAGTGAGTGGAGCCATTCAATTTAAAAAAGATACCCTAATTAACATAGGACTTTTAAAAGCAGCAATAAAAGATACTTTTGAAATTACAAATGTATTACCGGTTACTACTCCGGGAATCTATGACATAATTACGTATGTAAGTTCCGTCTTGGATACCGTATATAATGATGATACCTTGCGTACGTCTTATGGCATCCACAAAATCCAATTACCTTACGAAACGGATTTCAGTTTATCTCCTGCGGAAATACTTATGAAACAAGTGATAGGAACTGCAACCTGGGAAGTGGAATCCGATACAGGAGATAATCCTGCCATTGCTCCGGTGTACGGAACAGGACGCTTAACCTTCCATTCCGAGTCCGGAGCCGGTTCGATAGCCCGGGCTATTTTCAATGGCATTAATTTACTCGGCACCCACCAGCCCAAACTCGAATTTTGGTATGCCCACGATAATTCATATCCTACTAAAAGAGACTTTGTTGCCATTAAGATTTCGACCGATGGCATTAATACCCAATTGTTAGATGCCGTGTATCGTTACGACCAAACCTATACCTCACCGGGATGGGCTTATTATACCATTGATTTATCCGCTTATGTAAATGAACCTTGCGTGAGTTTAATCTTTGAAGGAAATAGCTTTGGCGGAGCAAATCAAAACATTGACCGTATACGTATCTCTTCCTCTCAAGATATATCACTTACTTACTTATCGCCTAAGGTAAACAATTTGGTTGCATGCAATTTGGATAATCAAACCGTAAGAGTAATTGTATCAAATCTCACTTCCCAACGGGTGGATTTTAATCAGGATAAAACCGACATACATTTTTATGTCAGCGGTGCCGATACCGTCGCTTACGTTTATCCTTTAAGCGGTATATTAGCCGGTTTGGCAAGCGATACGGTAGAAATTACCCATCAATTAAACTTATCGCGTAGCGGCATTTACGATATCACGGCTTATTTGAATGCCATTGACGGCAATACAAGCAACGATACCACAAAAAACAGTTTGTTTATCAATCCCGATTTATCGATTCAAGACATTGTTGGAGTGGATGAGACTAATTGTAAACAAATAGGTGACAGTGTATATGTCAGTTTTAAGATAGTAAATATCGGAAATTTACCTGTGGACGAAATACCTTTATCCTTACAAATAAACGGGGTTAATAAACTAAACGATACCCTTTACAAACGTTTAGACCCCGGTGATTATATCAATTATTCATTCACTAAACCCTATGTGGTTCCGGAGGTATCGGATGTTCAGCCCTATTATTATGTTAAAATAAAAACCGATATGCCTTGCGATGCCTTAACATCCAACAACATCAAGGAAATATTGGCTTGTGTTGATGTAGTGAAAGTGGTTGACATTAAAGTGTCAAAAATAAATCATCCAGTTGAAAATCCATGCGATACGGGTTTACGTCCTGTCAATGTTTCGGTAACTTTATCGAATGAGGGAAATGTGGATATTGAGAAAACGGTTTTACATGTGGAAGTGGATAGTTCCGGACAACCGCATGCTTCCTTCTCGGAAACAACAAACGGAATTTCGGCTAAATCAACCATAACACATATTTTTACTCAAAGCTATCTCGTACCTAACCAAAGTGGTAATTACAAACTCAAAGTATATGTAGAAAATGTAAGCGACGACAACAACCCCGATAACGATAGTTTGGAGATAAATCCTTGTGCTATCAAAGAGGTAGGCGTAGCAGATTATGAAGCAAGCAAATGGAGCATGGGACAAAACATTCCCAATCCTGCCAAAGGAAGTGTCGACATTCCTTTCAGCATACCGCAAGCAGGCAATCTGCAATTTACGATACGAAGCATTAGCGGACA
>MWCE01000009.1 GCA_002069895.1 Bacteroidetes bacterium ADurb.Bin234
GGGAAGTATCATCTATCAAAATGGATATAATTATGTCGATGTGTGGTTAAGTGGAATCGGTGCATTAACCGATAGCGTTTCTTATGATGACACATTAGGGGTTTATACCTATGCTTGCTATGATTCTTTAAGTGGTGATTTTATTGTTGGTAATTATCCCGGAGCAGATGTTCAAACCATCAATGATGCTTTCTATATTGCCGGTATTTGCGGGGTGAAAGGGGATGTTACTTTAAAATTCCAAAACGATACTTATAGTGAAAATTGGGATTTTACTAATTTAAGTGATTTAATGGGGACTCATACCTTAACCATAACTTCTTTAAGCGGAAATAGAGACAGTGTAATTTTGAAACCTTTATCAGAGGTCGGAATTATTCTAAATAATACCGATAATTTAGTTATTAAAGATATTACAATTGATAATACGGTTAATAATGATTACGGTATAGAATTCACTGATGAGGTTACGAACATAGAGATCAGAAACATACATTTTATCGGGGATAAAACCGGAACATCAGCTACAACATCTTATGCTCCCATCTATAAAGGGTCAAGTACAGGACTTGTGGATGATGTACGTTTTATCGGAAATACAATAGAAGGCGGTTATTATGGTATTTATTTCTACGGAGGAACAGGTACTACAGTACATGGCACCAACGTCGTTTTTGATAACAATACAGTTTTTGATCAATATTATTATGCCACTTATTTTTATTATACCGATTTTTCCAGTGTTTCATATAATACTCTTTATTCAAGATATTTAAATGCTCATACGATTTGGTATGGCTTCCGTTTCTATTACTGTGATTTTGTTGCCAATGCCAATAGAATACATGCCAAAACATCATTTGCGACTTTTTATGGAGTTTATATGTCAAATGCAGGGAGTACAACTAATCCGTCTATGCTTACTAACAATGAAATAATTGGGATAACCAGCGGGTCGACTTATGGCATTTACGGATTAGGAGCTTGTGTTGTTAATATTATAAACAATAGTGTGCATATGTCGGGCACAGGTGCTTCACGTAATTTGTATTTTGGCTCTAGCACTTCTGCTAATTATACTATTCAAAATAATATTTTAATTCACGCCGGAAGTGGTTATCCGATTTACTTTGCAGGAACGACTACTCCTTTCACTTCCGATAACAATTGTATGTACGGTAATTCCTATGTAGGCTATTATTCTTCGGCACAATTGACTTTGTCTGATTGGCAAACTGCTACTGGACAAGATATTAATTCAGTTAGTTATTATCCTTCGTTTGTTGATACAACTTTAGGATTGGAGTTAACAGATTATTCTTCGGTTACTTGTAATAAACATCCGGATGTGGATTATGATATTAATGATTCCACACGTATGTCAATAACAGCCATGGGATGTTATACTCCTATTATGTCTGGAGCTGATGGAGCACTTACGGAAGTCCTTAATTGGAAAACTTCGGCAGTCTATGCAGGTGATACTTCTCATTTGAAAGTCGTTTTATTAAATGCCGGAGCCACAACCATCACGGCAGCTAATATCAGATGGAAATTTAATAATGTAACGCAACCTGTTATTCATTGGACAGGCAGCTTGGCTATGGGAACAACGGATACTATAGATTTAGATACTGTAACGTATATATCAAGAGATAATGACGTAATGGTTTGGATAGGTAGTTTGGGAGCATTAAACGATACTACACAAATTAATGATACGGTAAGAGCAAATAACTATGCGTGTGATTCCATGTTAAACGGGTATTACACCATAGGTGCTACCGGCGATTATGCCGATATGGATGAAGCTGTTGCTATCTTAAATCTTTGTGGTATTAATGGTCCTGTTACTTTTGCCATACAACCGGGAACTTATTTACAAAATACAACCATTGGATATATCAATGGAACAAGTCCAACGAATACGATTACTTTTACGTCCACTACCGGCGATAGCACCGATGTTGTCTTGCAACGTGCCGATAATGCAACTACTAGTATAGCTCCGATTATGATAACCAACGGAGAAAATATTATTATTGAAAAAGTGACATTATCGGGACAAAGTCCGATAACTTCAACTTATACCTATTCACACGGTATCATTATTACCGGAACAAGTCGTAATATTGAGGTCAGAAATTGTCACATCTATGGTCCTAAAAACTTCGGTACTGCTGTAACGGGTACAAATCAAAATCCGGTTCGACTTAAAGATGCTACAGTATCAGACGTACGCATTCTCAATAACTTGATTGAAGGTGGATCTTGTGGTGTATATGTGTATGGTACAAATTCCACATCACGCATTAGCAATGTTGTGGTGAAAGGTAATACCATTGGCTATGTAGATACCTATGGTTTTTATGTTTATTATGCTGATTCCGTTTTAATTGAAGGTAATACTCTTGTTCAACGTACAGGTAATTTTACTCCGGGAATTATGTATGGAGTTTATAACTATTATGCTAATAGCGATATCATTTCTAACAAATTGAAAATGGCATCCACTTATTATGGTATCTATACATATTATATGAATAACGATACTTCTATAAGGCATGGATTAATTGTTAATAATGAAATTATCGGTAATGCAACAACTACAACGCATCGTGGCATTTATATGAATTCTTATACACGAGCAAAAGTTTATCATAATTCGATTTACATGGGAGGAAGTGCTGCCGGAAGCGGAATATATGTTACTTCCAGTGCCTATACATATGTAGATATTAAGAATAACAATATCGTAATGAATGTTGATGAAGGTTCTGATCCTTATCCTATCTATCTAGGTTCAATCACTTATTTAGGCACACAGTGGACCCTGAATTACAATAACTATTACAATGAAAATGGAACTAATATAGGGTATGCCGGAGGAGCCAAAACTTCTTTAGCTGCATGGCAAGCTACGGTCAGCATGGATATTAATTCAGTAAGTGTTAATCCGAATTTCTTGGATATTTCTTCCAGTATGATGCTTTTAGATAGCAATGGGTTATCTTGTCCTCGTTTGCCATTAGTACTCAATGATATTCAAGATAGTTCGCGGTCTTCTTTAACAACTATGGGAGCCTATCATTTTGAACCTGCACGTGTAGATGTATTACCTCTTACTTTTACTACTCCTTCAACTACAGTTGCTGTTGGGGTTACAACTCCTATCACCGTTACTTTCGTAAATAATGGATTGGACACCATTACTTCGTTTATGGTAGGCTGTAAAGTAAATGGTATAGCAATTACACCAACTTCATTTACAGGTTCTTTAGCTTCCGGAGATTCCACTACCATACTATTGGGTAGTTTTACACCTCAATCATATGAGAATAGTATTGTAGTTTATACTTATTTACCCAATGGGCAACCCGACCAATTTAAAATTAATGATACAATAAGTATGGAAGCTTACGGATGCGATTCCATGCTAAATGGGACATATACCATTGGCACTACCGGTGATTTTACAAGTATTGATAAAGCTATTAAAGCCATCGAAAATTGTGAAATAAGCGCTTCTGTAATTTTCGAAATTCAAAATGGAACATATACGAATCACTTATCCATAGGTCAGATACAAGGTGCAAGTGATACTAATACAGTTACTTTTGTGTCTCAAGCACGCGATGCTTCATCGGTAACTATTAATGTGGCAAATACTGCTATACGTTTAAATAATGCCGCTCATTTGAATTTTAGGTATTTAACGGTTTATGGTAGTGTAATAGGTGTTGATATAGTAGGAAGTTGTACTAATGTAGAATTTTATGCTTGTACGCTTTCTACCTATGCATCATCCAACAACTCTATGTATCGTGTAGTTAATTATGCCAATACATCCGGTTCGGGTAATTATTTAAAAGATGTACGTTTTATTAAAAATACATTATCCGGCGGTTATTATAGCATGTATTTGTATTACGCCGGTTCCTCTCAAGCCGACATGACGAATTGCTCCATTACTATTGATAGTAATACTATGGTTAATGCTTATTATTATGGAATTTATTCTTATTATTATAGTAAATATAACAGTATTTCATATAATACCATTTCTACCCGTTCCGAATCAACGACACAATATGGCATATATTTATATTATTATAATACAATTGATAGACTTATAGGCAATAAAGTTACGGTTAATTCAACTGCAACAGCATATGGAATGTATTTATATTATTACTTAAATAATTATGCTACAACACAAACGGCTTTGGTTGCTAATAATGCAATTTATTTACCGCAATCTACAACTGGTTACGGCATATATACATATTACCCAAAAGTAAGAATTTATAATAATACCGTTTATATAAACGGTTCAAGTACTCAGTACGGCTTGTATGTTTATACGATGAGTTCGTCCTATATTTTAGATGTTAAAAATAATATCTTTGCAACCTTAGGTACAGGTACCGGTTATCCTATTTATACGGGAACAGCTTCCTATGTAACGCAAGCTTCCGGAACCTATTTGGATTATAACGATTATTATAGTTCCGGTCCGAATGTGGGTTATGTCACAACTGCAATCACAACAATGGCTGCTTTGCGTACGGCAACAGGTCAGGATAACAATTCTATAAATGTAAATCCGAATTTTGTTGGTGCAAGTGATTTACATTTGACATCTTATACCGGTTTTGATTGCCCGAGAATACCGGAAGTAGATAGGGATATTCAGAATTATATAAGAAAAAATACCACAAACATGGGAGCTTATGCGAAAGAACCAAGCAATATTGATGCTGAATTGGTTGAGTTTATAGGTTTCAAGGAAGCTTATGCCGGTGGTGGAAGTCAAGCACTCAGCGTTATTATCAGAAACAGTGGCTTTAATCCTATTGATTCTGCTACAATAACCGGTAAGGTAAATAATGTTGACATAGTCCCGGTTACTTATAAGCCCGGCTCTCCTCTCTTATTTGGAGATATTGATACCGTAAGCCTAGGGTCGTTTACTTATGTTCAAGGTATGAACAATGTAATGGCTGCCGTAACACTTACAGGCGACACTTTGCAGGAAAATGATACCATACGTGATAGTCGTTATATGTGTAACTTTATTATGGGAGGTGACTACGTAATTGGAAGTTCTCCTGCTGCCGATTATCCTACGGTCGATTCCTTAATGGCCGATGTGTTGCGTTGCGGTATTAATGCCGATCTTACATTAAAATTTGAAAGCGGAACCTATACCGGTTCTTGGAATTTACTGGATTTAGGTTATTTCTTAGGTAGTTATACCCTAACGGTTACCTCATTGGCCAATCATAGCGACAGTGTGGTTTTTGCCAACACCTCCGGAGTATTGGTTAATCTAAACAATACACACAATGTGATAGTAAAACATATTACCCTCAATGCAACTGCAGGGACTTATGCCGTTGAATTTACAGGTAATGCCAGTAATATTGTTTTTGATAGTTGCAAGATTTTAGCAAGTCCTACCGCTACTACTTCCTCTTATGCTGCTATTTATAAAGCTACTTCTACGGGTTCCTTAAATGGATTGACAATAAAACATTGTTTGATAGATGGCGGGTATGATGGAATTCATATTTATGGAACTAGTTCAGATTACGCTAATGGGATTACAATTGATAGTAACATTGTGAGTAATCAGTATTATTACGGTATTTATTTGTATTATGTAAATTCTAAAAGTACATCCTATAATTTTGTAACTCCCAGATCTTCAAACGCCGGTACCACATGGTATGGAATTTGGGTATCTTATAATCGTAACGGAGGAAATATAATAGGAAATAGAATATATGGCGACAATCAAGGCATTACTGGATCTTTCTATGGTATGCGACATTATTATATTGATTCAGCTTTGGTTGCCAACAATGATATTTATATTGTTTCGGCAGGTTCACCGACTTATGGTATTTATACTTACAATTGTGTTCAAGTAGATTATATGCATAATACTATTTTACTTAATTCTACCGGAAGTATTGCCAGAGCAATGATGTATACCGGAGGATCGGGATATTATGCGAGATTCATGAATAATATTCTGGCGGTAGACGGTGGAACAACACCTTATGCTTTTTATTTAGCTACAACCTTTGATACACAATATCATTATTTTGATTATAACACCTATTATTCATCCGGTAATATGGGATATATAGGAAGTGCTAAAGCTACTTTAACCGATTGGCAAATGCTCGTAACTACAGATGTAAACTCTACTTTTAAACTTCCAAGTTTCATTGATGTAACTCAAAATTTGAAATTAACTTCTTTTATAGGTTACATGGCGCCTTTAACCTCCAAAGTTTCATTTGATAAAGAAGGTAAAGCTAGAGGTGTTATTACCGCTAAAGGTGCTTATGAGGCAGAACTCTTCGAAACAGATGCCATGATGCTAGATTTTGACACGACCTCACTTCTTGTTAATATTTCATCGCCTGCAACTGTAACACTGATAAATGTGGGGACAGATACACTTACATCGGCTACTATTAATTGGACTTTTAATGGGGTGGCTCAAACTCCCTATTCTTGGAACGGTAATTTATCTTCTTTTTCTTCCGTTATAATTAATTTAGGAAATATTACTCCGCATGCAGGTATGAACCATATTGTTACATGGGTAAGTAATCCGAATAATACTACCGATTCAAATACATTAAATGATACGATTTATTTAAATGCTTATGCTTGTACAGGAACTTTCTCGGGAGTGTATACCGTGGGTAATTCAAGTGCTGATTTTGCGGATATCAATGAAGCTATCGATGCATTGAATTTATGCGGAATATCAGGTGATGTTACTTTATCTGTGTTAAGCGGCAGGTATGATGGCTTTAATATCAATGGAATTGTAAATGGAGCTAACGATACAACGATAGTTACAATTACTTCAGCCGCAGCTCATGCCGATAGTGTCGTCTTTGAAGGCGGTCCGGCTTTAACTTTGAATAATTCCGCTTACTTGGCATTCAGCAATGTTACTTTTGATGCAAGAACCGGCGGTTATGCCGTGGCAATAATTGGTAATACCGATAATGTGGAAATCAGCCATTGTAATATTTATGCCGATCCGAATGCGACAGCTTCTTCAGCAGCAGGAATATATAAAGGTTCAACAGGTATTGCTAATAACGTACGGATTATAGGTAATACTATTGATGGAGGTTATTACGGTGTTTATTTCTATGGTGGTACCAGTTCTTCAATTTATGGTTATAATAATGTTGTTGATAGTAATTTGATTACCAATCAATATTATTATGCCACTTATTTCTATTATGCTCACTTTAACAGTGTGTCTTATAACACCATGCTTTCCAGAACGTCAAACACTTCTACCTATTGGTACGGCATACGATTGTATTATACTAATTTTGTTGTCCAAGCGAATAGAATTCACCAAAGAGCAACAGCGATTACATCTCCCTACTTAGTTTATATTTATTATGCATCTTATAATAATGCGGTTTCTCCTTCTGTATTTGCCAATAATGAGGTTATCGGATATTCTTCCACGACTTATTATGGTCTATATTTAGGATCATCGAATTTGTTAGATGTATACAATAATTCCATTTATTTGGATGCAACTGCAGGAGCCAGAAGTATTTACATAGCCAGTTCCACAACTTCATCCTACGATATCAAGAATAATATTGTGGTGAATACCAGTACTTCCGGTTATCCGATTTATTTTGACGGAACTACCACACCTTTTACTTCCGATTACAATTGTTTTTATGGAGCAGGCAACGTAGGTTATATCGGTTCGTCACAATCTACTTTAGCCGCTTGGAAAACAGCCACAAGTCAAGACGCTCATTCCATTAGCATTAATCCTCCTTTTGTGAATGCAAGCAATAATTTGGATTTGACGGATTACAGTGCATTTGTCGTTCCGAGATTAAGTGATGTGGCGGTTGATATTAACGGTATCAATAGAACCATACTAACCATGATGGGTGCTTATTCCGAACCATTGTTTGAAGGATATGATTTGGAATTAATCGACATTCTCAGCCCGAAAGCCATTGATGATGTGTATTGTTTCGGTGATTACACCGATGTGAAAGTAGTGCTTAAAAATGCCGGTACCGAAAACTATTATTTCGATACCAATAGCTTGAACTTGCATTTGGAAGTCAGCGGAGTGTATAATTATCAATTCGACACATTAATCACTGTCGGCACTTTATTGGCTTCTAAGAAAGATACGTTTGAGATAACGAATTTATTACCTGTAAGTTTACCCGGAACCTATCATATCAGCGTGTATTTGAGTTCGGCTGTTGATACGGTTTACAGTGATGATACCTTACATATGGATTATACGGTAAGCAAAATTCAATTACCTTATGATGTGGATTTCTCCTACAAACCGACTGACATTATCTTAAAACAAGTTTTGGGCACGTCGGCTTGGCAAGTAGATACAGGCACAGGAAGCAATCCTACTATTGCTCCCGTATTTGGAACCGGCCGTTTAAGTTTTTCTTCCGAATCGGGTCTGGGTTCAATGGCTCAAGCTATTATTAATGGAATTGATTTGCGTGGAATGGCCCAACCTTCTCTTGAATTTTGGTATGCTCACGATGCGACTTCTTCCAACAATGATTTTATGTCGGTGAAAGTATCAACCAACGGAGGAGGAAGTTTTGACAATCTACTCACGGTTTATCGTTATAACGCAGCTTATGCAACACCGGGATGGGCTCATTATGTAGTTGATCTATCTGATTACGACACCAATGCTTGTGTGAGCATCGTATTCGAAGCCAATAGTTTCGGTGGTGCCAATCAAAATATTGACCGTATCCGCATAGCTTCCAAACCCGATGTTTCGCTTAGCTTAATCGCTCCCAAAGAGGAAGATTTAATAGCTTGCAATTTAAACAATAATACATTGAAAGTGGTGGTGTCGAACCTTACGGCTCAAGAAGTGGATTTTGATGTGGATACTACGACTATACATCTTAATGTTACGGGAGCTAATATAGTAAACTATACTTATTCTTTATCCGGACAATTGGCCGGTATGACGAGCGATACCATTGAAATTACCAATAGTTTCGATTTGACTCATAACGGAACTTTCAATGTGAAAGCTTATCTGGATGCTATCGACAGTAATTTCGTGAACGATACCGCCAAAGGCTCCATTCTCATCAATCCCGATTTAAGTATAAAAGATATCATCGGGGTAGACGGAGTGAATTGCAAAAATATGGGTGATAGCGTATACGTAAGTTTCAAGATTTTAAATATCGGAAATTTAAAGGTGGATGAAATTCCTGTTCGTCTATTGATTAACGGTGCCGGCGTTATATCCGAAACCGTTTATGCACAATTATTACCGGGCGATTCAATAGAATATGCTTTCACTAAACCTTATGTTGTTCCTCAGGTAACACAATCTCAACCGTTTTATAATGTAAGGATACAAACGGAATTGAGTTGCGATGCTCAACAGACTAATAATAGCGTGAATATACTAGCTTGTGTGATTATCCCCGAAGTAATCGATTTACAAATCCAATCTATCAATAAACCGCTGGAAACAGTGTGTGATACCGGATTACGTACCGTTTATGTTTCCGTTACCTTATCAAATGCCGGTAATAAAGATATAAGCAGTTCAGTGGTTCATGTAGAGGTTGACAGCGCCGGTACAGTTTGGGCTTCCTTCTCAGAAACATCAACCGCTATTCCGGCCGGAAACACCTTAACCCATGTGTTTACACAAGGATATGTTGTTCCTAACTTTAATGGTAATTATACCGTAAGGGTTTACATTGATTCTATTGAAAACGATAGGAATCTTACCAACGATACCCTTGCAGTGCAAGCCTGTGCCGTATTAGACGATGTAAGTATTGATGAGTTTGGTAACATTGACTGGACCATGGATCAAAACATTCCCAATCCGGCCACAAGCATCACAAGCATACCTTACGCTATACCGCAAGACGGCCAAATCAGTTTCAAAGTGATGAGTATTAATGGTAAAATATTGTACTCCAAACAGCTGCAAGCAACAGCCGGCAGTCATTCCATCGAAATAGATTTGAATAGCCTCTCTAACGGAATCTATTATTACAGCATGGAATACCAAGGCCAACGCATCGTGAAAAAGATGACCGTTCAACGATAGTTAACCTTATACATTAATTAATATAAAGAGGTTGTTCTAGAACAGCCTCTTTTTTTTGTTATAGTATCACTTATGATTCGTTTTTCATTTTTTTATATTATTTAGATTTAATAAGAGTAGAAAATTTGCAGCATTTATATATTGATTATTTCTTAACAATAAGTATCCATGGCGTTTGTGTCTCCGGTGTCGTAA
>MWCE01000010.1 GCA_002069895.1 Bacteroidetes bacterium ADurb.Bin234
GGAAATGCCGATAGTGTGATTATTGCAAATACTTCAACTGCAAGTAATGCCATGACATTGACTAAAGTAAGCCATTTTGTCTTTAAAGATATTACTATAGGATTAAACTCAAGTAATACCCGTTATGCGTTAGAATTAAAAGGAATGTGTGAAGATGTATTGTTTTACGGATGTAAGATTCAAACCTATGCCAATTCCACCAGTTCAAGTTACCAAGGGGTGTATTATAACAATTCAAGTGGTTCTTCCGATTATCTGAAAAATGTTCGTTTTATTAAAAATACGATTGATGGCGGATATTATAATTTCTATTTTTATTATGCGGCAGGAAGCTCTTCCAATATGTCGGTTTCTCCGGGTATCGGAATGTCGGTTTTTATTGACAGCAATACAATGACCAATGCTTATTATAGCGGAATTTATTCTTATTATTATGCCAAATACAATAGTATTTCTTATAATACGATTCAATCACGTCCGGGTTCTTCGTCTACTTATTATGGCATTTATACTAATTATTATACGACAATCGACAGTATGATTGGAAATAAAATATTGGTAACCTCAAGTAGTACGTGCTATGGAATGTATTTGTATAGTTATCAAAATTATAATGCCACCTATGGTGCTGCAGGCCCTATGTTTATTGCCAATAACGAAATAATTATTCAGGGAGGAAGTAGTACTGCATATGGTATGTATACATATGGATCGTCTTCTTATTCAAGATTTGATATCTTACATAATTCATTTTATGTGTCGGGAAGCAGTACCAAATATGGAGTGTATGTGTATCCTTATAGTAGCAGTTATAAAACTACATTCCTTAATAACAATGTATATGTCGGTACAACAGGGACGGGTTATATGATATATTTTGGAAGCACATCTTATATGACTACCTCTTATTGTACATTTAATTATAATAATTATTATAAACCCAGCGGAACAACCTATTACGGTTCAACTTCTTATACTTCCCTGTCGTCATGGCAATCGGGGAAAAGTCAAGATTTGCAATCTACTAATATAGATCCCGGTTATGCAACAACACCAACCGATTTAATCCCGACAACGTTGACAAGTTTACTCTGTCCACTTATTCAGGGAGTTAATTCCGATATAATAGGTATGCCTCGAAATGTTTCTAATAATAATAAAGGATGTTATGTTAAAGTATTTAGTTTAGATGCTTCTTTAGCTTCTTTTGTAAGCCCGTTAGAGAGATCACTTTCAGGAACCAATACTGCAGTTAGTGTGAAGTTGACAAATCTAGGAACCACGACTTTAACAAGCGTAATGATTGGTTGGTCGGTGAATGGCGTAGCTCAAACACCTGTTTCACTCACGGGATTAACTTTAACCCAAATGAAAGACACCCTCATTGTTTTAGGGTCATTTATTCCGTCAAACGGTGTACTTACGAATGTTACAGCTTATACTTATGCTCCCAATGGAAGCACGGATTTGAATCTTTTAAATGATACCTTACAAATAAATACTTACGGATGTTCCACATTCTTAAATGGAAACTATACCGTAGGCAGCGGTAAAGATTTCTCTTCCTTAAATGATGTTTACACTATTTTGCATTTTTGCGGAGTAAGCGGTCCGGTTACTTTCTTGTTAGATTCAGGAACATATTCAAATATTGATATTGATGAGATTTTCCCGGGATCAAGTATTACCAATAAGATTACATTAACATCGGCTTCAGGTGATTCAAATGACGTTGTTTTTACTTCAACTTCTACGGGTATTTCCTTCGAAGGAGCAGCTCATATTATACTTCATAAAATTGGAATTGATGTAACAAGCGGAACAATAGGGATTCAATTCATTGGATATAATGAAGATATTCAAATTAGTAATTGTTTGATAAAAGCAAGTACCACATCTTCATCAAACTACAGAGGTATTTCTCGAGATAATGCAGCTTCCCCTATGTCGGATATCCGAATTTTAAACAATAATATTGATGGCGGGTATTATGGAATTTATTTATATGGTTATTCAAGTACCAGTGAAAGAAATACAAATATTATCATTAATAATAACATAATAAATACAATGTATTATGGAATTTATGCTTATCATTCGGATTTAACCTATGTTAATGGGAATACCATTACACAGCATGCATTAAGCACGAATTCAAATCATGGAATGTATTTATACTATTGTTATTCAAAAGAGATAGTTGGTAATAAAATTAAGTTTGATTATAGTACCAATTACGGTATTTACGGTTCCTCTTTTGGTGGCGAATCGGCATCCTCTCGTTTGTTAATGGCGAATAATGAAATGATATTAACTTCGATTTCTTCCGGAAGAGGAATATATATTTCTTCCGGACAAGATTATACTGATTTTTATCATAATTCGATTCTATTGAAGGGAACCGGTCAAATGGATGGTTGTTTGTATTTGCCGAATCAGGGAACGAATGTTAATATTAAGAATAATAATTTAATTAATCTTTCCGGTTCATCAATGTCATCTACCACCTATTCATTTTATACGTCACAGATAACATATTTGAATACTACTATCATGGATTATAACAATTATTATACACTTGGGAGCAGTTTGATGTATGCCGGAAGTGCTGTTTCTAATATTGATATGTGGAAATTAACCACCGGTCAAGATGCTAATTCAATAAGTGTATTGCCTAACTTTCAGGATACCGCTTATGCTCATTTACATACGGATGGTTTTTCCATGTATTGTCCGGTTTTGAGTGAAGTGTCCAATGATATAAATGATACCTTACGTTCCATAGCCCTAACCAATATGGGTTGTTATCATGACTTTAAACCTTTAGCTTTAGATGCAAAATTAGAGATGATAGTGTCACCTACTAGCAGTCTGACAAATGGAGTTACATCAGCCATAGAAGTGAAAGTAGCTAATTTTGGTTCTACAAATTTAGATTCCGTTAATATTTACTATAGTATTAATGGAGCAAGTCCCATTAAATATGTTTGGACAGGTGGTCCATTGAGTATTTTTGATGTCTCATCTACCATCACTTTAGGTAGTTTCGTGCCTCAACAGGGATTTAATACTTTACTTGTTTATTTAGATCAACCTAATGGAGGGGTGGATTTAAATACTTCAAATGACACTATGCAAATTGTAGCTTATGCGTGCGATTCAATGTTAAATGGAACTTATACTGTTGGAACCGGAGGGGATTTTACGAATGAAAGTGAAGTAATGGCAGCGTTAAAATATTGTGGCATTAGCGGTCCTGTTGTATTTGAGTTTCTAAGCGGAACCTATGGAGGCTTGAGTTTTAACGCAATTACGGGGAGCAGTACTACAAATACAATTACATTGACTTCGAACACACAAAATGCAAATGATGTTGTTTTTGCGGTTTCGACTGGAGATGCTTTGTTGTTAAATAATACATCGAATTTTATATTTAAACATATTACCATTGATGCATCCGCTAATATATCTGGTTCAGGGGTTACTTTTATGGGTGCCAATTCCAATATGCTTTTTACAGCTTGTAATATAAAAGCCAGTCCTACAACTACAAGTAGCTCTTCTGCAGCAGTTTTCTATTCGAATAGTTCCGGCTCTACCAATTATTTAAAAGATATCTTGTTTATTAAAAACAATATTGATGGTGGGTATTATAATTTTTATATGAATTATCCTGCAGGAAGCACAACTAATATGTCATCTGCTGGAATGTCGGTAATTATTGACAGTAATATCATGACTAATTCCTATTATTTCGGTATTTATTCTCAATATTACGCCCGTTATCCGAGTATATCTTTTAATACGATTACGTCGCGCAATTCCGGTTCAGTTTTATCTTCTTGGTATGGCATATACATTAATATATATCATAATGTAGACTTCATGGTAGGCAATAAAATTAAATCGAACAATACCTCCATTTCATCTCCTTACGGTATATATATAAGTCAGTATTATAATTACACCAGCTATTCCGGAAGCGGATCAGGTTTAATTGCCAACAATGAAATTATCTTGTATTCAAATAGTAGTACCCCTTCAGGAATATACTTGTATTATCCTTACTCTAATGTTCAGGTATTACATAATTCCATTTATATGTATGGTATCGGAAATCCCTATGCTATTTATGGTTATAATTCGACTACATCATATAAACCCGTTATTAAGAATAATATATTTGTTACGGCAGCAGGTTCTTCTTCCTATCCGATTTATTATTCTTCGAATTATACTACTTCATATTATATTGCAGATTATAATAATTATTACAGCAGCGGTTCTTATGTGGGTTATGCCGGATCATCCATCTCTAGTTTGTCTGCATTGCGAACGGCCACCGGACAGGATGTTAATTCAGTAAGTATTAATCCTGCATTTATAGATATAAATATTGATTTGCAATTGTCAGATTATAACGGATTTAATTGTCCTAAAGTGGCGGAAGTTTTAATCGATATAAGAAATAATAGTCGTTCAGCAACAACTAATATGGGTTGTTATGAGCCGTTTATGTTAGATGCCGCCCTTTATAGATCAGATAGCACCCCTGTTTCCGATGTAGCCTATCAAACTGTACCTGTTTCCATATTGCTTTTAAATAAGGGATTGGATACTTTAGTTAGTATTAATATCGGATGGAGTTTCAATGGTGTTAACCAAACACCAATTTCAGGATCGGGTTCTTTACCTACAGGAAATTCTACTGATATTGATTTAGGAAATGTTACTTTACTGCCAGGTATGAATACTGTGAAAGTCTGGATTAATAGTGTAAACGGAACCAACGACCAAAATGCAAATAATGACACCTCTCAATTTATTATTTATGGTTGCGATTCGCTTTTAAACGGTGTTTATACGGTAGGAAGTCCGGATGCCGATTTTGCTACATTAGAAGATGCTATGTTCCAATTAATGACATGCGGTGTGAATGGTCCGGTAGAATTACAATTTGCCTCCGGAACCTATAGTAGTTTATTGTTAAACCAAAACATACCAGGGACTGATTCTGTTAATACGGTATGTTTTACTTCAATGGCTGCAAATGCCGACAGTGTTCTTTTTGTTTCTTACAGTGGTGTTGGCTTAACGCTTAACGGAGTAAATAATTATATATTTAAACGGATTACAATTGATGCTGTATATGGAACCTATGGAGTTGAATTTTTCAATACCTGTAGTAATATATTGTTTTACGAATGCAATATAAAAGCAAATCCGACAACTACCTCTTCAAGTTATATTGCTGTCAGGTATTATCAAACATCGGGCGTTTCAACTTATTTATCGAATGTTCGTTTTATTAAAAACAATATCAGCGGTGGTTATTATAATTTCTATTTTTATTATCCTTGCGGTAGTTCTACCTATATGTCGCAATCTTCCATTACTATTGATAGCAATACGTTAACGGATGCTTATTATTCAGGTATATATTCTTATTATTATGCTTATTATCCGAGTATATCCTTCAATACCATAAAATCCCGTTCAAATACTAATAGTACATATTATGGAATTTATACTTATTATTATACTACAGTTGATACGATGCAGTCTAATAAAATTTACGTAACATCAACTTCTACGGCCTATGGAATGCGTTTCTATTATCACCAGAATCGTGATGTGAGTTATAATGCCAGAGGGCCCATGTTTGTGGCTAATAATGAAATAAATATTCAAAGTTCTGGCCAGATTATCGGGATTTATGCTTACGGTGGAAGTAATTATTCGAGATTTGATATCATAAATAATTCTATATTCACATCGGGTAGTACCAGTACAAACTACGGCTTGTATTTTGATCCTTCAACTACTTCCGGGTATAAATCTACGGTTTTCAATAATCATATCCATATCCAAACAACAAACGCAGCTTATCCTCTCTATTTTGCCAGTATTTCTTATGCCGATACCTTGTATTGTAGTTTAGATTATAATAATTATTGCACTTCAGGAACCGAAAGCGTTGTTTATATAGGTTCTTCTTCTTATAATACACTTTCAAGCTGGCAGTCTTCGGGATATAATCAGGATTTATATGCTGTGAACGTAGTTCCCGTATATTTGGATTCTCTCACAAGTTTGAAATATGTCTACAATACAAATCTGCTTTCTCCTCAAATCACTGGAGTTGAACGTGATATCACAGGAAGAATACGCAGTTTATCATCCTCTATTGGTGCTTATGAATCAGATTATAAAGATTTAGCAATTGATTCGATAGTTTATCCAAACTATGGTGAGGTATTTTGCCAAAACAATGACATTCCCGTAACAATATCAATTTCTAATAAAGGAAATACCGATTATATTTTCGCCGAGGATTCAATTTCTCTGCATTTACGTGTGAGTGGAGCCTTTCCATATGCTAAAGATACCACGATTGAAACCGGCAGTTTGTTAGCAAATAATAGCATAAATATTACCGTTGATAATAGTTTCGGATTACTGAATGCCGGGGCGGCTGATATGAGTGTTTATTTGTCTCAAGCTGATGCAAATATTGGAAATGATAGTGCATTAACATCCATTTATATCAATCCGACTTATCGTAATTATGATACTTTGAGAATCGGGGATAATCAATTACCTGCTCTTTACGGAGATAGTGTTATAAATTCAGCAGGAGATTATACAATAGTTTATTCATCGATAAGCAATTGTGATAGTATTATTGATTTACATGTTATTGTTGATTCCACCTATCATATAATGAGCGTGGTAACTCTCTGTGATGATGAATTGCCCTATTATTGTAGAGATAGTGTTTTCACTTCAGCCGGAAATTATGATGTATTTATCAGTGCTTCTGTGGGAAGTGATACGGTTATACATTTAACTTTAATCGTTAATCCGACTTATATCGGATCCGATACACTTACATTATGTGATAGTGATTTGCCATTCACATATGGAGATAGTGTTTTATCACATGCCGGCAGTTACAATATTCATTTCAATACGGTTTTGGGTTGCGATAGCTTAGTAGTCCTTAAATTATATGTGAATCCTACCTATGCTCATACCGATACGGTAACAATCTGCGATAGTGAATTGCCTTATAATTATGGCGATAGTGTTTTAACACATGCCGGAAGTTACAATGTTCATTTTAACACCATTTTGAGTTGCGACAGCTTGGTAGTTCTTAAATTAAATGTGAATCCTACTTATGCTCATACCGATACGGTAACAATCTGCGATAGTGAATTCCCTTATACTTATGGCGATAGTGTGTTGAATGCCGGTGGAAGTTACAATATCCATTTCCATACGATTTTAGGTTGCGACAGCTTGGTAGTCCTTAAATTAAATGTGAATCCTACCTATACTCATACCGATACGGTAACAATCTGCGATAGTGAATTGCCTTTTAATTACGGAGACAGTATATTAGCGCATGCAGGCAATTATGATATTCATTTCAATAGTATTCATGGATGTGACAGTTTGATTCAACTTATTTTATATGTAAATCCAACCTATGTAAAAACCGATACCTTGACCATTTGTGCCAATGAATTGCCATATAACTATGGGGATAGTATTTTAACTCAAGCAGGCGATTTTGAAGTGCATTTTAACTCTATCCATGCTTGCGATAGTACGGTTAATTTAACTTTATATGTAAAACCTACCTCCGGTTCAAATGACACAATAACGATATGTGATAGTGAATTTCCTTATTCCTACGGAGATAGTATCTTTAATGTAGGAGGATTACATCAGGTGTATTATACTGCCGTAAACGGCTGTGATAGCGTGGTTGATTTGTCATTATATGTGAATCCTACGTTTACGAAAACGGATACCGTTACTATTTGTGATACGGAATTGCCATACACATATGGTGATAGCATTCTTACAGCCGATGGTAGTTACAATATTCATTTTGCAAGTGTCAAAGGTTGCGATAGTTTGATTGTTTTAAGATTATATGTAAAACCAAGCTTTACCGATGAGGATACCATCACCATTTGCGATAGCGAATTGCCTTACACTTATGGCGATAGTGTATTGAATGCCGGTGGTAGTTACGATATTCATTATACAGCCATCAATGGATGTGATAGTGTGATTGTTTTGATGTTATATGTTAATCCGACTTTCGATCAAGCCGAAACTTTGGATATTTGTGATACTCAATTACCCTATTTCTACGGCGATAGCGTATTTACAGCCGAAGGGGATTATGTAATTCCATTTGTTTCAATGCATGGATGTGATAGTGTGATAAACTTAAGATTAAATGTGTTTACAACTCCTACTGCACCTCTAAAGATTGATGGAGACACGGTTATTACCCAAGCCGGAAATTACACCTATTCTGTTGATCTTGTTCAAGGGGCTCAATCCTATGAATGGTCCATTTCGGATCCCAATTGGACGGGTACCAGTACAAGCGAAACCATTTCAATCAACATTCCTGCTGCCGGAACCGCTACCATTAGTGTGAAAACTGTTAATATTTGTGGCAAATCAAATGCAACAACTTTAACAGTAAAATCTTCGGTAGGCATAAACGAAAGTAAAGGTATAAACTGGAGTTTAGGTCAGAATATTCCTAATCCTGCAATTGCATCAACTCTAATTCCATATTCAATACCTCAAGAAGGAAAAGTTGTTTTCAGTGTAATGAGTATCAATGGACAATTATTATATAGAGAAGAAGTACAAGCAAATGCCGGAACTCATTATCTCGAAATGAATACAGAAGCATTATCTGCCGGTATTTACTATTACAGTATGGAATACCAAGGCCAACGTATCGTAAAGAAAATGACGATTCAGAAATAAATTATAATGATTATTTTAAGGAGGCTTTAATTAAGTCTCCTTTTTTTTAAATTTTATTTGTTAATTAAAAAAAATATATATATTTGCCCAATGATAAAAAGGAGGTTGGTTTTTTGTAATATTTTAACACTCAAATTACTATTAGAGATTATCTCAATTATATATATATATAAATAAGTTTCATTGTCCCATAATAAACTTAAAAACTAAAGCTATTCGTATAAGATCACAATAATTTAAAACACTTTCGTCATGAAAAACTTTTTAAAAAGTATAATCGTATGTATACTGTCTTTTCTATCGGTATATACGATACAATCACAAAATGTGGTAACCATAGGTTATGCTACTACACCCACTTACTATTCTCCCATAAATATGTATTACAATTACAGTTGGAATCGCTTGTTATATTTGAATACAGAGATAGGCAACACAACAAATTCGGCAAAGATTACAAAAATAGCATTTCAATATGTGAATGCAAGTCCTTCAGTTATAACAAATCAAACTTGTTATTTTCAAGCTACTTCTGCCACTTCATTGAGTGCCGGTTACATCGATCCTTTGCTTAGTGGAGCTACACAGGTGTGGTCGGGGACATTAAATTGTTCGCAAGGTTGGGTTGAAATCACTTTATCTACGCCTTTCATTTTGCCTGCCGGTTCCAATTTAATGATTCATTGGCATAATAATCAAAATGGGTTTAAAGGGTCTACTTATACATGGAATTATACCGCATCGCCCAATAAAGTGGTGCATGCATATAATGACAATGGTTTCCCCAGTGGTTCCTCAGGAACAATCGGAAGCTTTCGTCCCAATATTCGACTTACTTGGACCTTGTCTACGCGTACTGCTGCAGTTCACAGCATAACTCAACCTGCCGATGATTATGTGAATTACGGAATTAATCTACCGGCATCCGTAACGCTTAATAATCCGGGCAAAGATACCATCACATCATGTAGAATCAATTGGTCGGTAAATGGAGTATTGCAAACACCGGTTAATAATTATACCCCACTAATAGAAGAAGATACGGTTATTCCGGTTCAAATAGGCTCTTACACTCCGATCCCAAATATGATAAATAGAATCAAAATATGGGTGGATAATGTTTTACCTTATGATTCTGTAAGAAATGACGATACTTTGTTTAAGGACTTTTATGTATGTACAAATGGTTTATTGGGCAATTATACAATAGGGGGTGTAAGTGATAGTTTTGCAACTATTTCTGATGCTATAGAAGCTATCCTTAATTGCGGAATTGCCGGTAATGTTACCTTTTTACTGCAATCGAGGGTTTATTCGGAAACATTTAGCTTTACCGACACCATTCCGGGCATGACTTCAGCCGATAAAATTACTTTTGTTTCTGCCGCGAGGAATGCCGATAGCGTTGTGATATTATCCTTAAACAATACTCCTTTATTATTGTCGAATACAATGAATCTTGTGTTTTCTCATATCACTTTTGATGCAAGTAACGGGCCTAATTATGCGGTGAAATTTGAAGAAAACGTAACAGGGGTGGAGATTCGACATTGTAATGTCAAATCTAATACAACTACAACTATGAATACTTATGCCGCTGTTTATTATTCTAATTCGGCTAATACAGGGAAATGTTTATATGACATTAAACTCATTGCAAATACTTTCGACGGAGGTTATTATAATGTTTATTTTACTTATGCAGGAACACCCTCCAGCACAAGCAAGATTACCATTGATAGCAACATATTTATGAATGCCTATTATTATGGATTATATACTACTTATTATGGATATTTCCCCAGTATTTCACATAATATGTTTACCTCTCGCTTTACTGATAATGGTAATAGTTGGTATGGAATGTATTTATATTATTACAATAGTGCGGATTCAATTTTAGGGAATAAAATACACTCCATCAATAAAAGCATTTCAACAGTTTATGGTATGGTTTTAGGATATTATTTTAATTATAATAATTACGGAACCTTTGGGGATGTGGTAGTGGCAAATAATGAAATTATGTTATATACGTCATCTACCTCACCGGGTATTTATGCCTTTTATCCTTATTCGTCAAAATTAAAAATATTGCATAATTCCGTTTATATGTATGGTACCGGAAATGCCTACGGAATCTATGCTTACAATAATAATAGTGCAGACAATATGACTATTATGGGAAATAATTTGATAACAGAAGCCGGCAGTTCATCTTATCCGGCTTATCTTGGATATTATTGTACGTCGCCATATCTTACTGTAGATTATAATAATTATTACAGTACAGGGACCAATATTGCTTATGCCAATGGTGCGAAAACTACATTAGTAGCTTTACAAAGTGCCACAGGACAAGATGTTAATTCAATGAATGTGCTCCCTGTTTTTAAAAACCTATCGGCAAGTTTACATACCAATGGCCAATCAATGTTGATAAACAGAAATCCGGCAGTCTTTTATGATTTAGAAGGAACATTAAGATTGCAATTGACGAATATAGGTTGTTATCAGGATTTTTACAATGGCTATAACAATGCAAGTCCAACAGTGATTCTTTCGCCTATTGATGGGGTAAGTAGCGGTAATACAACCAATGTAAGCATAACCTTGAAAAATTTCGGTCAAAATAGGTTAGATTCCGTGCGTATTCATTGGAAAATAAATGGTGGCGTTGAAAATGTTTATTATTGGACAGGAAGTTTACTTTCTAATACAACTACCAATGTAAACTTAGGAACGATGATCCCTGTCGGGGGATTAAATCATATTTTGGTTTATACAACACTTCCCAACGGTCAAAGTGATGATGACGTGAATAATGATACGATAACAACTTCTATATTTAGTTGTGACTCTGCTTTAAAAGGAACTTATACAATAGGTATGGGAGGCTATTTTTTGAACGCAGATGATGCCATGAAAGCCCTAACATTATGTGGATTAAACGGACCGGTGGTTTTTAAATTCAAAACAGGCTTCTATGGAAATTTGAGTATTCCCAATGCTATTTCCGGAGCGAGTGCAGTAAATACTGTTACTTTTATTTCCGAAGCCAATCATGCCGATAGTGTTATTATCGGATCAAGTAATAAAATCCCTTTATATATTAATAATGCATCTTATTTGATTTTTAAGTACCTGACTTTTAATGGGACTTCGGGTGCGACCAATGCAGTTAAATTCGAAAATAATATATCTAATATCGATATTAAGTATTGTCATATCAAATCGGACCCATCGGCAATTACTAGTACTTATGCTGCTGTATATTATACTAATTCATCCGTTTCAAATAATAGAATGTATAACATTAAATTTATTGGAAATAAAATTGATGGGGGATACTATAATATGTATTTGTATTTTACGGGTAGTTCTACCTCTAATATAGGTAAAATTACTATCGACAGTAATATCTTATCCAATGCCTATTATTATAGTATTTATTCGTATTATTATGGCTATTATCCCAGTATTTCTTATAATACTTTTACTTCCCGTTCGTCCAATGCAGGGACCTATTGGTATGGAATATATATGTATGTTTACAATAGTGCCGATTCTATTAAAGGGAATAAATTTATTTCCACCAATCCGGCTATTTATAATCCCTGTGGTATTTACTTAGGCTATTATTTGAACTATAATAATTATGGAACTTCGGGTGATATGATTATTGCAAATAACGAAATCATATTAAATATGTCCTCTGGTCAGTATGGTATGTACGTATATTATCCTTATTCTTCAAAAGTTAAAATTCTTCATAATTCAATTTATCTTTATGGAACAGGGGCTGCAAATGGAATGTATTTGTTTAATAGTAGTTCAAGTTACAAAATTACAGTTCAACGCAATAATTTAGTTGCCAATGCAGGAACCGCTGCATATCCTATTTATTTGGGAAGTTATTATACTTCATCTTATGTAATTTTAGATTATAACAATTATTTTAGTACCGGTTTTTATGTTGGCTATGCAGGTGGTGTTAAAACAAATTTAGCCGCTTTGCGTGCAGCAACAGGACAAGATGTTAATTCAGTAAGTTTAAATCCGGCATTTAAAAATCCCCTACAAAGTCTGCGTTTGACAGATACAAGCGGTTTGTCCTGTCCAAGAATTACCAGTGTTTTGAAAGATATTAAAGGAAAACCAAGAGGGACTACTGCCGTTATAGGAGCTTATGAAATTGATATGTATGAAGTGCAAGTCGATTCTATTATAACTCCTTCCAATGCTTCTAATGCTTGTAATCAGGAATATATTCCTGTTATGATAGCATTAAAAAATAATGGAGATGGAGATTTACATATGTCAACCCGACCGTTAAACATTCATCTGAGAATTACCGGAGGAATAAGCTATCAAAAAGATACAATCATTACAACCGGAACATTAAATGAAGCACAAACCTTGTCTTTTACATTAACAAATGCATTGTTTTTAAATGGACTAGGTTTATGTAATTTAAAAGTATATGTTTCGAGTATTGATGCAAAGAAAACAAACGATACCTTAACTTCTTCTTTTAACATTTTTCCGACTCATAGTTTTGATACACTCATAGTTTGCGATGATGTTTTACCTATTACTTATGGCGACAGTATTATTTATGCAGCAGGGAATCATTCTATTCCTTTAACATCTATCAATGGTTGCGACAGCACGGTTTATTTAACTTTATATGTAAATCCGACCTATACACATACCGATACTATCACTATTTGCGATAATCAATTGCCTTATCGTTACGGTGATAGTTTATTTCGAAATGCAGGTAGCTTCCATGTGTATTTTAATACCCTGAAGGGTTGCGATAGCCTTGTCGTTGTAAAATTATATGTTAATCCTACTTATTTAGGTCGCGATACCGTAACCCTTTGTGCCAATCAGTTACCTTATCGTTATGGCGATAGTTTGATTACTGCTGCCGGAAGTTATAATATTCATTTTAACACGATTGATCATTGTGATAGTTTGATAGCTTTACGCTTATATGTAAATCCTACATATA
This sequence comes from Bacteroidetes bacterium ADurb.Bin234, assembly GCA_002069895.1. Taxonomy (GTDB): domain Bacteria; phylum Bacteroidota; class Bacteroidia; order Bacteroidales; family WCHB1-69; genus UBA5266. The sequence continues at coordinate 13,829 of MWCE01000010.1, forward strand.
ATCATAAAGATACGGTTTCTGTTTGTGATTCTCAATTACCTTTTACTTATGGTGATAGTGTTTTCTCTGTTGCCGGAAGTTATAATGTGCATTTTTCTACTGTCAAAGGTTGTGATAGTCTCGTCGTTTTGCATTTATATGTGAATCCTACTTATAACCATACCGATACCTTAACTATTTGTCAAAATCAATTACCTTACAATTACGGAGGTAATTTACTAACGACAACCGGTAATTATAATATTCATTTCACAACAGTTAAAGGTTGTGATAGTCTGATTAGATTGCGCTTATATGTGAATCCTGTTTATACAAAAAGAGATACGGTAACCATATGTTCCGACCAATTGCCTTTTGCTTACGGGGATAGTTCATTTACTACAGCAGGAAGCTATAATGTGCATTTCTCTACCACTTTAGGTTGTGATAGCCTGATAATATTAAAACTTTATGTCAACCCGTCTTATCAACATTACGATACGGTAACTATTTGTTCCAACCAATTGCCTTATTCATATGCTGATAGTGTGTTTACTACAGATGGCAGTTATAATGTACATTTTAAAACCAACAAAGGTTGCGATAGTCTCGTTTTGTTACGTTTATATGTGCATCCAACCTATAATCAAACTGATACCTTAACTATTTGCCAAAATCAATTACCTTACAATTACGGAGGTAATTTACTAACGACAACCGGTAATTATAATATTCATTTCACAACAGTTAAAGGTTGTGATAGTCTGATTAGATTGCGCTTATATGTGAATCCTGTTTATACAAAAAGAGATACGGTAACCATATGTTCCGACCAATTGCCTTTTGCTTACGGGGATAGTTCATTTACTACAGCAGGAAGCTATAATGTGCATTTCTCTACCACTTTAGGTTGTGATAGCCTGATAATATTAAAACTTTATGTCAACCCGTCTTATCAACATTACGATACGGTAACTATTTGTTCCAACCAATTGCCTTATTCATATGCTGATAGTGTGTTTACTACAGATGGCAGTTATAATGTACATTTTAAAACCAACAAAGGTTGCGATAGTCTCGTTTTGTTACGTTTATATGTGCATCCAACCTATAATCAAACTGATACCTTAAGTATTTGCCAAAATCAATTACCTTACAATTACGGGGGTAATGTACTAACGATAGCAGGTAATTATAATATTCATTTCACCACTGTTGAAGGATGTGACAGTTTGGTTGCATTGTGTTTCATTGTACATCCTACCTATAGTATAAATGATACTGTTACGATTTGCAGTAGTCAATTGCCTTTCAATTATGGAGATAGCGTGTTGACAACTGCCGGAAATTATTCAATTCCATTTACATCTATCCATACTTGCGATAGTTTGGTAATGCTTACCTTGTATGTTAATCCGTCTTTTTCATCACACGATACGTTAACTATTTGTGCAGATGAATTGCCTTATGCATATGGGGACAGTATTTTAACAGTAGGAGGGACGCATATTATCACTTTTACCGCCTTAAATGGATGTGACAGTATGGTTACATTACAATTGTATGTTAATCCGACTTATACCATTCGTGATACAGTTACTATTTGTGATACGAATTATGCCAGACAAGGCAATTATATGGTGCAATTGCAATCGATAAATGGATGCGATAGCCTTGTTATTTTAACAGTTAAAGTGAATTTGTCGTATACCGTAAAAGATACCATACATGTTTGTGTGAATGAATTACCCTATAGTTATCACGGTCATCAGATAACTTCATCCGGAAATTATAACATACATCTATCAACTATAAAAGGTTGTGATAGTTTGGTTCTTTTAACACTCATTGATTATCCAACTTATTTGGATGTAGACACTGTCAGATTGTCTTCCACACAATTTCCATACATTTACGGTGACAGCACTTTCTATGTCGAAGGGGATTATAGTGTGACTTTTAAATCTATTTATGGTTGTGATAGTATAATCAATCTGAGATTAATTGAAAAAATCAGCGCCTATAATCATTATGACTCCGTAACCTTATGCAGCAATGAATTCCCGTTTGCATATGGTGATAGTGTGTTTATTACAGGGGGTGTGCATAAAATTGTATTTAAAAGTATAGATGGTTTAGATAGTACCATCACATTGACAATATATATCAATCAAGCGTATTCTCTTGCAGATATTATCACCCTATGTGATAATGAATTTCCTTATGCTTATGGAGATAGTATCTATACTCAGGGAGGGGTTTATTCCTTGATTTATAAAACCTTTGAAGGATGCGACAGTATTATTACATTAACTATTATTGAAAATCCAACCTATTCTGGAAATGAAACTATTACAATATGCAATGCCGATTTGCCATTCAACTATGGAGATAGTATCTTTACAAAGGGTGGGGATTACATAGTTAATTTCTATACATATTCCGGATGTGACAGTGTGATCAACCTAAGGTTAAATGTCAATTCAATTCCTATCGCTCCCTTAAAGATTAATGGAGATACAATTATTACACAAGCCGGAAATTACACCTATTCTGTTGACTCTGTTCAAGGAGCTCAATCCTACGAATGGTCCATTTCGAATCCCAATTGGACGGGTAGCAGCACAAGCGAAACCATATCCATCAACATTCCCGTTGCCGGAACCGCTACCATTGGTGTGAAAGCCGTTAATGAATGTGGTATTTCAGATGCAACAACATTAAACGTTAAATCTTCGGTGAATATTAATGAAAAGGATGCCGTCATTTGGGCTTTGGGTCAGAATATTCCAAATCCCGCCACAGCAACTACTTTGATACCATATTCAATTCCGCAAGAAGGAAAAGTTGTTTTCAGTGTGATGACTATCAGTGGTCAGGTTTTGTATACAAAACACCTGCAAGCAACAGCCGGAAGTCATTTAATGGAAATTGATTTGAATACACTCTCGGTCGGTATTTACTATTACAGTATGGAATACCAGGGCCAACGCATCGTAAAGAAAATGACGATACAGAAATAACGATCTATTTTAATTATTAAATTATAGAGAGAGGTTGTTCGAAAAACAACCTCTTTTTTTTGTTACATTTACTTTATAGCATATTTTCCTGACTTCGACAATGCAACATACGGACAAAAAGAGTGAAGAGTGAAGAGTGAAAAGTGAAGAGTGAAGAGTAGTTTTCAGTTTTTCAGTGCGTTGACTTGCGACTTCATTCATAATTCATAAATTTTACTCATCTCATTTTTGCCCATTTTTAGCCATTTTTAGCCACGTTTACCCATTCCCTTGCTATAGTAAAGGTTAGATATGAAATGCCGGAAATAGGCCTTAAAAAGGCCTTATTCAGTGTTTTGCCTAAAAAATAGGGTGATTTTCAGCGGAAAATGCTAAAAAGTTGTATGTTGTCAGTTTTTTGTGTCGAGTGCCGTGAGGTTTTTTGTACCGAAAAATCCAATTCATCATTTGTTAGAATAGCACGCTGATAACGTGGATGCAACGGATTAAAGCAGATTTTAATTTCGTAATTGTTTTTCTCCTGTTTTTGTTTAATTATATTTCCGATTTCCTTCATTATTTCCAAGATAAATTTGGAAGAAAATAACATTAAAGTTGAATCTACCTTTGCTAATGCAAATCTTTTAGTGTCTTAAAATGATTTAACCTAAAAACAGAGATAATATGGGATAATAATCTTTTATATATCTAAAAATAAATTAAAATATAAAAGTAAATTAAAACATTTTAATATATTAAAGATAATACAGAAACCTTAACCCAAAATAATATAAAATAAATATAAATACAATGAAAATAGTAAAAAAAAATAATATACATTTGGCGATTGAATTTTTGAAAAAGCAATATTCTCTTTTTTAATATGTTTTTCAGAAATAAAATACTAATTAAAAAAGAGATAAGATAGGATAATTCACAAAAATTCTTTATACGAAAAATTGTTAAATAAAGTAAAAAATCACTTTTTTATTCGATTTTTTATGTTTTGGGAGAACTAACTTAATATTTCAATATAAAATAATTTAATTTTTATGAGAAAATGTTTTATTGTTTTGAGTTTTATGTTGCTTTTAACAGAAATAAAGGCACAAATGAGTGGGACTTACACAGTAGGTTCCGGAGGTGCGTATTCTTCCTTGACATCTGCCTACAATGCATTAGTTACTAATGGTATAAGTGGACCGGTTGTTTTATCGATTATAACCGATTTGCCCGGACAACAAGTGCTTAGTGGAAGTGTTACCGGAGCAAGTACAACCAATACCATTACTATCACATCTTCCACAGGAAATGCAAATAGTTTTACTATCGGTACAAGTTCAAGTAGTTCTTTGGGTATTTCAAATGGTGTAAATAACGTGATAGTAAAAGATCTTACAATTGGTAATGCAAACAATAGCGGCCAACAAAATGGGATACATTTTGCAAGTAGTTCAGTATATACCAATATTGAGTTCAGGGGCTGTAATATAAACTCTTCCTCAACTGCAACCCTCAGCAATTATGCAGCCATATATTATTATGGCAGTAGTAACAGCGCTTATTATTTTAGTAATGTTAAGTTTATTAAAAATAAAATTTGTGGGGGTTATTATAATATATATTTATATTATCCTTCGGGAGCAAGTTCCAATATGTCTTCGAGAGTAGGTATTACTATTGATAGCAATGAATTATTGGATGCTAAATATAGTGCGATTTATTCATATTATTACGCTTATTATCCGAGTATATCCCATAATACCATAAAATCCCGTTCAAATTGTAATAGTAGTTATTATGGGATTTATTTTTACTCATATACAACTGTTGATACGATGCAATCCAATAAGATAAGCATTACAGGAACATCCATTTGTTTTGGCATGTATCTTTACATGTATCAAAATAATTCTACAACTTACGGTGCAAATGCTCCTATGTTTATTGCCAATAATGAAATTATTGTTCAAGGTGGAAGTAGTACAGTATATGGTTTGTATGCTTACAGTTCAAATTACTATTCAAGATTCGATATTTTTAATAATTCTATTTATGTGTCTAACACAAGTACGGCTTATGGCTTGTATTGGTATCCGCGTTCAAGTAGTTATTATCATACTTTTAAAAATAATAACATTCATATTAATTCAAGTGAAACAGCCTATTTGATTGCGTTTGGCAGTACTAGTTTTAGGAGTAGTGCATACTGCTCAAGTGATTATAATAATTATTATCGAACGGGTGGAACCAACACCTATTATTGTTCCGGCACTTCGTCATATACATCTATTTCTGCTTGGCAAAGTGCATCCTCGCAGGATTTGCATTCAACAGAAGTCCCGTTAGAATATAATAATATTAATCAAAGTTTGGAATTATTAAATTATGAAGGATTAAGTTGTCCGCAAATACCGGGAGTAACTAAAGATATTCGTAATAACGCAAGAGGTTTAACTTGTTTTAAAGGTTGTTATGAGCCTTATCCCGTTGATGCTTCTGTTATAGCGGATGAAAATTTTGCTTTGATATCGGCCAATAATCAATCCATATCCTTAACGGTTTTATTAAGAAACTTAGGATTAGATACTTTGATAAGTGCAACCTTGAATTGGTCTTTTAAAGATACTATTCGAACACCACTTTATTGGACGGGAAGTTTAAGTTCAGGGATGGATACATTACTAACCTTAGGTAATATTATTCCAACAAATGGTAATACAAATCCTGTTAAAATATGGTTAAGTAATCCCAATGCAACAACGGATAAAAATCAGTCAAACGATACTTTGGTTTTTGGAATTTACGGTTCTGATTCGGTTTTGAATGGTGGAACTTATACCGTTGGTCCAGGAGGGGATTTTATGAATGAAACCGAAGTAATGGCAACTTTAGAAAAATTTGAAATCAACGGTCCTGTTGTATTTGAGTTTCAAAGCGGAATTTATGGTGCTTTGAGTTTCTCAAGTATTTCCGGTAGTAGTGCTAAAAATACCGTAACTATAACTTCTTCAACTAAAAAAGCGCAGGATGTTATTTTTGCCGTATCTGTAGGGGATGCTTTGGTATTAAATAATGCATCTAATTTAATATTTAAACATATTACCATTGATGCTTCCTCCAAAACAAATGGTAAAGGGGTTACTTTTATAGGGTCCAATACCAATATGCTTTTTAGAGCCTGCAATATAAAAGCCAGCCCTACAGCTGAAAGTAGTTCTTCTGCGGCAGTTTACTATTCGAATAGTTCCGGTTCTTCCGATTTTTTAAAAGATATCATATTTATCAAAAACAATATTGATGGCGGCAATTTTAATTTTTATATGAATTATCCTGCAGGAAGTTCAACTAATATGTCATCTACAGGGATGTCGGTGATTATTGACAGTAATAATTTATCAAATGCTTGTCGTGGTGGTATTCATACTATTTCCTACGGACGTTATCCGAGTATATCCTATAATACGATTACATCGCGCAATTCGGTTCCATCTACAGCTATATGGTATGGTATTTTCATTTCTGTATATCACAATGTAGACTTCATAGTAGGCAATAAAATCAAATCGACCAATACCTCCATTTCAGAATCTTACGGTATATATATAAGTCTGCATTTTAATGATATCAGTTATTCCGGAAGCGGTGCAGGTTTAATTGCCAACAATGAAATTATCTTGTATTCAAATAGTGGTAACCCTTCAGGAATACAGTTGCATGATCCATATTCTAATGTTCAGGTATTACATAATTCTGTTTATATGTATGGAACCGGAATTTCTTATGCTATTTATGATGATAATTCGACTTCATCTTATCGACCTGTTATTAAAAATAATATTCTGGTTACGGCAGCAGATTCTTCTTCTTATCCGATTAGATATATGTCACCTTATTATACTTCTGCTTATCATACTGTAGATTATAATAATTATTATTCTACAGGACCTTATATTGCTTATGCCGGATCGTCCATCTCTAGTTTATCTGCTTTACAATCGGCAACGGGTCAAGATAGAAATTCCAAAAATATAGCTCCTTTATTTATTGATCCAACAAATGATCTGCAGTTGAGTAATTATTCGGGTTTTAATTGTCCTAAACCTTCGGATGTATTATTAGATATTAGAAAAAACACTCGTTCTGATTCAACCAAAATGGGATGTTATGAGCCGTTTATGTTAGATGCTGCCCTTAATAGATCGGATAGCACTCCTGTTTCCGGTACAGCCTATCAAAGTGTACCTGTTTCTATATTGCTTTTAAATGAAGGTTTGGATACTTTGGTTAGTATTAATCTGGGATGGAGTTTCAATGGTGTTAACCAAACACCAATTTCAGGATCGGGTTCTTTACCTTCAGTAAATTCTACTGATATTGATTTAGGAAATGTTACTTTACTGTCAGGTATGAATGTTGTGAAAGTCTGGATTAATAGTGTAAATGGAACCAACGACCAAAATGCAAGTAATGATACATGTCAATTTATCATTTGCGGTTGCGATTCGGTTTTAACCGGTATTTATACGGTAGGGAGTCCGGATGCCGATTTTGTTACTTTAGAAGATGCTATGTTACAATTAACATCATGCGGTGTGAATGGTCCGGTAGAATTACGATTTGCCTCCGGAACCTATAATAGTTTAATGTTCAACCAAAACATACCAGGAACTGATTCTGTTAATACGGTATGTTTTACTTCAATGGCTGCAAATGCCGATAGTGTTATTTTTGTTTCTAACAGTGGTGTTGGCTTAATGCTTAACGGAGTAAGTAATTTTATATTTAAATGGATTACCATTGATGCAGTGTATGGAACCCGCGGGGTTGAATTTTTTAATACCTGTAATAATATATTGTTCTACGAATGTAATATAAAAGCAAGTCCTTCCGGTACGTCTTCAAATAATGTTGCTGTCAGGTATTATCAAACATCGGGCGTTTCAACTTATTTATCGAATGTTCGTTTTATTAAAAACAATATCAGCGGGGGTTATTATAATTTCTATTTATATTATCCTTGCGGTAGCTCTACCTATATGTCGCAATCTTCCATTACCATCGACAGCAACATATTAACGGATGCTTATTTTTATGGTATTTATTCTTATTATTATGCTTATTATCCTAGTATATCATACAATACCATAAAATCCCGTTCAAATACTAATAATACATATTATGGAATTTATACTAATTATTATACTACAGTTGATACGATGCAGTCTAATAAAATTTACGTAACATCAACTTCTACGGCCTATGGAATGC
>MWCE01000011.1 GCA_002069895.1 Bacteroidetes bacterium ADurb.Bin234
GAAACAAAAATCATGGCTATGGTAAAAGCTTTCGGTTACGGCATAGGCGATATTGACCTTGCCAATGAACTGCAATACCATAAAGTCGACTATTTAACAGTAGCCTATGCAGATGAAGGAATTGCTCTGAAAAACAAAAACATTCATTTGCCTATTATGGTTATGAATCCCGACGAAAGAGGCATCGAGTTAATCTTGAAATATCAGTTGCAACCCGAAGTTTATAGCTTTCGCATACTCCAACTCCTCGAAGAAGCCATAGAGCATAACCCTCAAATCTCCGACATACATGTACATCTGAAAATTGATACCGGCATGCATCGTTTAGGCTTTGAAAGACAAAACATGACAGAGCTACTCAATCATTTAACCTCCAATCCTAAAATCATTGTCGAGAGTGTTTTCTCCCATTTTGCCTCGGCCGACGACAGCCGCGAAGATGCCTTTAGCCGCCAACAAGCCGAAACACTCAGCGAATGCCATCAAATGATTAGCGAACGATTAGGCTATAAACCGCTTAAACACATTGCCAACTCCGTAGGAATGGTTCGCTTCCCGGAATATCAATTTGATATGGTGCGTTTGGGAATCGGATTATATGGCATCAATCCATTTGTAGAACAAACGAAAATTGAACCTGTTGCTACTTTGCGAACCATTATTTCTCAAATAAAAAACATCAAAGCCGGCGACACCATAGGTTATAACCGTGAATGGAAAGTAAACTCCGATATGCTCATTGCCGTTATCCCTATCGGTTATGCCGACGGCTTCCCCCGTTCCTTGGGAAACGGGAAAGGTGTCGTGTTGATTAACGGTCAATTAGCAAAGATAGTAGGTAATGTATGCATGGATATGTGCATGGCCGACATCACACATATTACTGCCAAAGAAGGCGACTCCGTTACTGTTTTCGGAAAAGATATATCCATCACACAAATGGCAAAAAAATCCAACCGTATTGAATATGAAATACTCACCGGTATTTCGCAAAGAGTGAAACGTGTTTTTGTGCGCAAATGATAACATTTATAATTTCGATCGTATTACTGATAGCCGGCTATTTTATTTACGGCAAAATCATTGAAAAGATATTCGGCATCGACAGCCAACGCATCACGCCGGCCATAAGCAAACCAGACGGAGTGGACTATGTACCCTTGAATCCCTTGCGTATATTTATGATTCAATTTTTAAACATTGCGGGCTTAGGTCCTATATTCGGAGCTATTATGGGAGCTAAATTCGGCACTTCCGCTTTTCTATGGATTGTTTTCGGATGTATTTTCGGCGGAGCCGTTCATGATTATTTATCGGGCATGATGTCGCTACGGCGCGAGGGTGCCAGCCTTCCCGAACTACACGGGGCCTACCTTGGACATGGTGTGAAACAGTTTATGCGCGGGTTTATGGTTATTCTCATGGTGCTGGTAGGCGTAGTTTTTGTTGTTGGACCGGCCGGCTTGCTGGCTAAACTGACACCGGATTACTTAAATACCACTTTTTGGATATGTTTGATTCTTATATACTATATCATGGCAACCCTATTACCCATTGATAAAATTATCGGAAGGATATACCCTGTTTTCGGGTTTTGCTTGTTGTTTATGGCATTAGGAATTTTGATTGCCTTTTTCATCCATCATCCGGCTATACCTGAGGTGTGGGAAGGATTACACAACACCCATCCGCAAGCCGCCTCTAACCCCATTTTCCCCATGATGTTTGTTTCGATAGCTTGCGGTGCCATATCGGGATTTCATGCCACTCAATCGCCTTTGATGGCCAGATGTATGACTAACGAAAAACAAGGACGGCCTATCTTCTTCGGCGCTATGATAGCCGAAGGAATAGTAGCTTTAATTTGGGCGGCAGCCGCTTCTATTTTTTTTTATAACAATGGTATGGACGAAAGCAATGCCGCTATAATCGTAGACAGTATTACCAAAAAATGGTTAGGTGTTTTCGGCGGCATTTTAGCCATTTTGGGTGTTATTGCCGCTCCCATTACTACCGGTGACACGGCTTTTCGTTCCGCACGTCTCATTGTTGCCGACTTCCTGCACTATGACCAAAAACCATTAAAAAATCGATTGATAATTGCAATTCCTTTATTTCTCTCCGCCTTCGGCATATTGATGTTCAGCATTTATAACAAAAACGGTTTTGATATCATATGGCGTTATTTTTCTTGGGCAAATCAAGTGCTGGCTGCTGTTACCTTATGGGCTATCACCGTATTTTTATATAAGGAACATAAGCCCTATATCATCACCCTAATCCCTGCCCTGTTTATGACCATGGTATGCTCCAATTATTTCTTGATTTCACCCGAAGGATTCAATCTTAACCATACACTTTCTTATTGCTTAGGCGGTTGTATTACTCTGCTGATACTGATAATATTTATCATCTCTATAAGAAAAAAATCGTAATTTTTAATTGTATTTGTCTTGTTTCCGCACAAATTGTTGCGACTTTTGTCACTTTTCACTTTTCACTATTCACTTTTTCTCCTACGGATTAACACGAAAAAAAAAATAATACGACAAATAGTTGAGAGCTGATAGCTTTTTCTTGGTTAAATCTTTTTTATCATTTATTGATATATTCAAAAAAAACAGTAAATTTGCCCCCATATAAATAAATAAGACATTAAACTTAATACACTAATTATGAAACTTCCATATCTTTTTTTAGTATTTACACTACTATCTCATTCTCTATTTTCGCAAACATATTCCAAAAATATGGCTGTGCCTGTAACGGCAAGCATTAATGCGTCATTTCCATCCATCACTTTGCATTGGAAGTCGCAAGACAGTACGCTTTCCTATGATATCTATAAAAAAGACCAATCATCGGAAACATGGACAAACTTAATTGCAAGCTCCTTATCTCCAACCGCTTTATCTTATACCGACACCAGTATAGAAATAGGAAAAGAATACGAATATGTCGTTATTAGAAACTATAAACCCAATACAAGTAAAGGTTACGGTTTTATAATGTGCGCCATTGAACGTGAAGCCATATATAATCAAGGCATCATTATATTGGTTGTAGACAGTCTTTCAACCCAAGGCATACAATCCGAAATAAAACAATGGATAAACGATGCCGAAGCAGAGGGATGGATAGTTAAAACCCTTTCCATTGATTCAAATGATGAAGTAACTAAAATAAGATCTTATATCATCGACATTTACAATGACGATCCCTTACAAACCAAGGCATTGTTTTTATTGGGCAGGGTGCCGGTACCTTATTCGGGCAACCTATGTCCTGACGGTCATTCCGACCACATAGGAGCTTGGCCTGCCGATGGATATTATGCCGATATGGATGGGAATTGGACCGACCAAAGCGTGAACAGCACCTCATCGGGTAAAGACAGGACCATCAATATCCCCGGCGACGGCAAATTCGACCAATCAACTTTTCCTTCAGCTGTCGACTTACAAATTGGACGGGTTGATATGAGAAATTTACCTTTATATTCGAAGGATGAAACCACGTTGCTGAAACAATACCTTGACAAAAACCATGCTTATAAACATAAATTATTCAGCCCTCAAAACAGGGCATTAGTAAGGGATAACTTCACCTCTTATTCGGAAGGATTCGCCGCATCGGCCATCAATTCTTTTTATACTATCTGCGACACACAACATTATAACATCGGTTATAATACCGTATTATCACAAAACGACTATCAATGGGCATATGGGTGCGGGGGAGGAACATTTACCAGTTGCAGCGGTGTTATCACATCCGCTTTTCTAGCCGGCGATACCTTGAAGAATGTTTTTAACTTTCTTTTCGGCAGCTATTTCGGCGATTGGGACAATACCAGTAATTTATTGCGTTCGGCACTTGCCAGCGGCTCGCTTTCGGTGGCTTGGTCGGGAAGACCCTTTTGGTATTTTCATCACATGGCTTTAGGTTATACTATCGGATACAGTGCCAGACAAAGCATGAATAACACAACTACTTACTATCCCGGAAACATGTCTAAAGGTGTTCATATCACACTATTGGGCGATCCTACCTTGAGGGCTCACATCATCGCACCGCCTGCAAACGTTTCGGCT
>MWCE01000012.1 GCA_002069895.1 Bacteroidetes bacterium ADurb.Bin234
TTTTTCAATTATTTTTACTTTAATTCCCATAATTATTTGATATTTAATGTTTAAAAAAATTTACAAGTGTTATTGATAATGAAATAAATACTGATGAATTCTTCACTGAAGAGCCCCCCTTGAACCAAGTTAGGTTCAAAAAAATACTGCCTTGGTTCGTGCATGAACCACGCTTGGTTCGTGCGTGAACCACGCTTGGTTGGAACTCCAAGCAAGGCAGCATTTTTCGCAAGCAAGCGTGGTTCAAGGGGTATTCTGGTACAAGTGTAAAAGATTGAATATGTGGCGAATATAATAACGTTTTTCATTGCTAAATTGCCATTAAAATATTATAAATGATATGAATTTAAGGCTATGTTCTAATTTACAATGTCTATATTAGAACACAGCCATTAATAATTATTCTTAACACAATGCACTGAAAAACTGATAGCGGACAGATGAGAGCTTTATTAATAATCCGCTGCATCCGCCTTATCAGCGTTCCATTTTCTCGGAACTCGGCACAATAAAATGTCATTCAATGGAACACCCTCTTTCCAACATTAATACAAAGAATTTTCCAGACGAACATGTGCAATTGGATAATTTGATGTACCTTTGCAATCAATTTTTTAAACATTAAACACCATGGGATTGATGAAGAAATTTAGCATACTGGCGATAGTAACCTTTTTGATTATGCCGGCCAAAGCCGACGAAGGCATGTGGTTGCCTTATTTATTGCAGCAAATGAATGAGAAAGACATGCAGGCAAAAGGCATGAAAATAACAGCCGAAGACATTTACAGCGTGAATCAAGGAAGCTTAAAAGATGCCATCGTATTGTTCGGTGGCGGATGTACCGGCGAAATCGTTTCCGATAAGGGATTGTTACTCACCAATCATCATTGCGGTTACGGCAGCATTCAATCACACAGTAGCCTGGAAAAAGATTACCTCACCAACGGTTTTTGGGCAATGAAGATGGAAGAAGAATTGCCTACACCGGGTCTTACTGTTACCCTCCTGGTATATATGAAAGATGTAACCAAAGAAGTGTTGATGGATGTTTGTCCGGATTTTATGACGGAAGAACAAAGAGAAAATGCCATCAATAAAAGCATAGCGGAGATTATCCGAAAAGCCGTTGAAGGCACGCACTATACGGCCGTGGTAAAACCCATTTACGGCGGAAATCAATATATCTTATTTGTAAACGAAGTCTTTAAAGACATCCGCTTGGTAGGAGCACCGCCTTCCAATATCGGAAAGTTTGGTGGCGATACCGACAACTGGATGTGGCCCCGACATACCGGCGATTTCTCCGTTTTTCGTATCTATACCGGTAAAGACGGGAAACCTGCCCCCTATGCCAAAGACAACATTCCTTATAAACCTAAAAAACACCTGAGTATCTCCTTGAAAGGATATGAAAAAGGAGATTTTACCTTTGTGTTCGGATATCCCGGCACCACCCGACAATTCATCACTTCGTGGAATGTCGACATGATTCAAAACCATATCAATCCTATTGCCATTGATTTACGCACACAACGATTGAATATCATAAAACGCTATATGAACAGCGATCGTTTAACCCGCATTCAATACGCGGCCAAAGCGGCCGGCATTGCCAACGGCTGGAAAAAATGGATAGGCGAAACCAAAGGCTTGAAGCGACTGGATGTTATCAATCAAAAGAAAGCCCTTGAAGCACAGTTTACGGAATGGATAAAGCAAGAAGAAAGTCGCAAAAGCAGGTATGAAGGTTTGCTCCCCGCATTTGAAAGTTTCTATTCATCCTTTACCCCCCTCAATGCAAGTGCCACCTATTTCCGAGAAAGTGTGGTGAACATTGAACTGTTGTCCTTTGCCATGAATTTCGTTTCCTTAATCAACGAATGCAAAACCAATCCCGTTATGCAGGAAGACGCCTTACAAAAACTCAGGGATAAGTATGCGAATGTAGCCAAAGGATTTTATAAAAACTACAATGTGAATCTTGACAAAGAAATATTTGTCCTGTTAATGCAAGCGTATTACAATCAAGTGGATAAAAAAACTTTACCGGATGAATTCACGCAAATACTTAAAAAATACAAGGGCAACATTCAAACCATGGCCGAAGAGGTATATAAACGCTCGATTTTCGCCAACCAAGAAAAACTAAATAACTTCCTCAGCGGACTTAAACCGTCGCAATATAAGACTTTAGAAAACGATATTGCTTTGCGTTTGATTTATCCTTTACGTTTACAATATGCCGAGGAAACCTATCCCCGTTTAATCGCTTTAAACGAAAGCATGGACAGTTTGGAAAGGATATGGACAGCAGCATTGATGGAAATGCAGCCTGCAAAGACTTTTTATCCCGATGCCAACCTCACTTTGCGCGTAACCTACGGGAAAGTCGACGGTTACTACCCTTCCGATGGTGTTGAATACCTGTATTACACAACCATTGAAGGAATTATGCAGAAAGAAAATCCCGATATCTACGATTATGTAGTTGAAAATAAACTCAAGGAACTTTATCAAAAGAAAGACTACGGCATTTATGCCAATGCCAAAGGCGAAATGCCGGTTGCTTTTATCGCCACCAACCACACCACGGGCGGCAATTCGGGCAGTCCGATACTCAATGCCGAAGGACATTTACTGGGTTTAAACTTCGATCGTTGCTGGGAAGGCACCATGAGCGACATCCAATACGACCCCGACCAATGCCGTAACAT
>MWCE01000013.1 GCA_002069895.1 Bacteroidetes bacterium ADurb.Bin234
GCACAAATTACCAATAAAAGCGGTATTGCATCAGCCAGTTGTTTTTGGCGTGTGAAAGGTCAAACAAATTGGACGAAATTACCATTGTTAACAGATAATGATTTGTTATTTAAAACCGAAATTGTGCGTGATGTTAATTTGTTAAATGATACTATTGAATATTATATTTCTGCAACTTCAAATAACGGTAAAACCATAACCAAACCTTTTACTGCACCTAAAGGTTTTTACTGGTTCTATCATGGAAAGAATGCCAGTCCCGAAGCTCCAATAGATATATATGAAATACTAGGTATTACGGATAACAATACTAAAAATTCGAGTTTAAATGTTGAAAACCTATTTCCGAATCCTGCCAATGAAATGACACAATTGGTTGTTTCTAATAACAAGAAATCGCCCTTACACATTAAAATGGTCAATATGATGGGACAAATCGTTTATTCTAATACTATTAGTATTGACAATACCTCTGTGATTATTCAATTACAAACAGCATCCTTTAGTCCAGGATTTTATAATATTATCATTTCCGACAATGATGGTAATAGAAATGTAAAAAAACTTATCATTCAACATTAATTGGTGTTAGATATTTTATAAAATTTTTATTGAAAAAAAACGTTAAACAAACTGATACTTGAATAATAAATTTAATAATAATATAAATAAATCAGTATGAAAAAATTAGTTATTGTTAGCTTTTTGATCATCGCGGTGGCATTCCAAGGGATGAGTCAAAAAAGCTACAAATATGAAACGGTTCCAAACGATCCATTGAAAGCACGCATATATACTTTAGATAATGGTTTAAAAGTGTATATGTCGGTAAATAAAGAAGAACCTAAAATAAAGTTTAC
The DNA here is from genome assembly GCA_002069895.1 of Bacteroidetes bacterium ADurb.Bin234. Taxonomy (GTDB): domain Bacteria; phylum Bacteroidota; class Bacteroidia; order Bacteroidales; family WCHB1-69; genus UBA5266. Next base: position 861 of record MWCE01000013.1, read on the forward strand.
CATTGCCACCAAAGCGGGTAGTAAACTTGATCCGGCAGAAACAACAGGATTGGCACATTACTTCGAGCATTTGATGTTTAAAGGCACAACGCATTTCGGCACAACCAATTGGGAAGCAGAAGAACCTCTATTAAACGAAATTGAACGTTTATTTGAAGTGTATAGGAAAATTGATGAATCAAACGAAGCGGAACGAAATGCAGTGTATAAACAAATTGACAGTATTTCACAAATAGCTTCCACCTATGCCATTCCAAATGAATACGATAAATTAATGTCGATTATAGGTTCGTCAGGAACCAATGCCGGAACATGGGTTGATTTTACTAACTATTATGAATATATACCCTCCAACCAATTGGAGAATTTTTTAATTATTCAAGCCGATCGTTTTCAAAATCCCGTCATACGTTTATTTCATACGGAATTGGAAACCATTTATGAAGAAAAAAATATGACCCTTACACAAGATGGGCGTCGCGTAAATGCCGCTTTAATGGAAGCTTTATTTCCCAATCATCCTTATGGCACACAAACAACCATAGGCACACAAAAAGATTTACGTAATCCATCAATAACCAATGTTAAAAATTTCTTCAAAACTTATTATGTTCCTAATAATATGGCATTTATTATGGCCGGAGATTTTAAACCCGATGAAGCAATTGCTTTAATAGATAAATATTTCGGTTCCATGAAAGCCTCAACTTTACCTGATTTTACTTTTAAACCGGAAGAACCGATAACTTCTCCTATCGTAAAAGAAGTAGTAGGTAAAGAAGCCGAAAACATACGTTTAGCCTGGCGATTCGGAAATCCACGTTCGGAAGAAATTCCACTATTAATATTAACCGAAATGTTACTTACTAACGGATATGCCGGTTTGGTGGATTTGAATATTAATCAAAAACAACGCACCTTAAATGCCGGTTCCATGCCTTCGATGTTATACGATTACACTTATATGTTAATGTATGGAAGTCCGAAAGCAGGACAAACACTTGAAGAAGTTAGGGATATTTTATTAGAACAAATCGATTCCTTACAACAAGGGAAATTCCCTGAATGGTTACTTCAAGCTTGTATTAATGATTTACGTTTACGTGAAATCAGAGGATATGAAAGCAATTCCGGACGTGCCGATGCAATGGAAACCTCTTTTTATTTGGATATTCCATGGGCAGATCAAGTAACGTCTTTGGATAAATTGGAAAAAATCACCAAAGACCAAATAGTTGAATTTGCTAAAAAATATCTTCGTAAAGATAATTATGTAGTAGTTTATAAACGAAAAGGAAAGCCTACCGATATAGAAAAGGTTAAAAAACCTAAGGTTACTCCCATAAAAATAAATCGCACCGATAAAAGCGATTTCGTGAAGACGATAGAAGCAAACAAAGTAAAAGAAATTGAACCTGTTTTTATTGATGTATCGAAAATAGGATATTCTTTGATTAATGATGATATTAAAATATATTATACTAAAAATAATGATAACGAGCTTTTCAATTTGAATTATGTTTTCGATTTAGGTAATTACCAAGATAAATATTTGAATTTGGCATTTGCTTATATAGAATATTTAGGAACCGATAAATATACTCCCGAACAAATTAAAGAAGAATTCTACAAATTAGGATGCTCTTTCGATATGTCGGCCGGGAGTGAACGCAGTTATATTACTATTTCCGGTTTGTCGAAAAATATGGGGAAAGCTATTGAATTATTTGAACATATTGTGAAAAACGCTCAACCCAATAAAGAAGCTTTAGATAATATGATTAGCGATGTGTTAAAAGGACGTGAAAATGCAAAACAAAATCAAAATGCTATTTTTTCTTATTTAGTTACTTATGGAATTTATGGAAAAGAATCACCCGTATTTGCCATTCAATTAAGCGAAAGTGAATTAAAAGCCATTACGCCCGAACAACTGATAAGTAAAATTAAGGAATGGATGCAGTTTAAACATTTTGTTATTTATTATGGTCCGGATCTATTAAATAAAGTTACCGATAATATTAAAACACATCATAATTTAGCCAATTTAAAAGATCTTCCTGCCGAAGTTACTTTTTATGAAGAAGTTCCTGCTAAAGATAGAGTATATGTTGTAGATTATGAATCACCTCAAGTAATCCTATTATCAGTATCTTTCGGAGAAAAATACCAAAGAGATCTTGTTCCGAAAATAAGATTATATAACGAATATTTCGGTGGAAGTATGAATTCCATTGTCTTCCAAGAAATGCGTGAAGCAAGGGCTTTAGCCTATACTGCCATGTCGCAATATAGTTCACCTTCTGACTTGAAACATTTACATCAAAACATTTCTTACATTGCATGTGGCACCGGAAAAATGACCGAAGCTATCAATGCATTTAATGATTTAATGACCAATATGCCCGAAAACGAAAATGCTTTTAAGATAGCCAAAGAATCGGCTATTAATAGTTATCGCACAGCTCGCATTAAGAAAGAAGATTATATATGGACTTATTTGTCTTGGAAAAAATTAGGATTAACCGAAGATCCGAGAAAAGATAATTATGAAGCTTTACCTTCATTAA
>MWCE01000014.1 GCA_002069895.1 Bacteroidetes bacterium ADurb.Bin234
TACATAATTACTGTCTAAGCTATCAAAACGAGTTACAAAAGTAGGAATAGTTCCATCGGAGTTAGTAATATTTTGATGGTTGAACTGCAAATGTCCATAATTAGAGAAATTAGCGATCAATGAATTTTCATGGTAGATATTAAAATGTATAAGTCCGGAATCCAATAAATATTCGTTGGCATGTAAAAATAATTTCAACCGATAGAAAGCATCTTTTGAAATGGTATCAATAGAAGGGAAATGTGATAATTTTGGAAGTTGTTTATTAACAACTCGCATTTGTATAGTATCGCTTACCAAAAGCGCGAAAGGCCTGTTGTTTTCGTATTGATATAAATCAAAAATTATTTTATAGTTGCCAAGTTTTCCCAAATTAACACTCAAAGGAATATTCCCAATAATTGATGAATCTTTATCTCCTATACAAAAAACTTTACCGGGAAAATAACCTGAACCCCATGTTAAATTGTTATTGTCTAATTGAATACTGCCGTAATTAGAAACTGTATCTATAAGGACAACATCATTATAGTAAATACGATAATGAATAAGTCCAGAATCAACTTTATAATCATTGGCTTGTAATGTTAATTCATATTGATGGGTAATATCTTTAGTAATGCTGTCCACATCGGGAGTATGTGCAAGCACAGGTAATTTTCTGTTTCCTACATACATAATGATAGTATCCCGTGCCAAAACCTTTACAGTGTCATCATTTTTATAGGAATACAAATCGAAAATCAAGGTATATTTTCCGGTATCCGACCAATTCACAACAATAGGAATTTCTCCTTTTATCATACTATCCAAATATTCGATGTAAGTAATGGAAGGAGGAACAGTGCCTGTACTGTTGGTTAAAAATATGCTGTCGATAGAAATATTTCCGTAGTTTGACAGTGTATCAATTATATTATTATCATAATAAATCCGATAATGGATGCGTCCTGAATCAATATTATAATCATTGGCATGTAGAATCAAACCGTAATTATAAGTTATATTTTTTGTTAAACTGTCGATATCCGGTTGATGAGTTAAAACGGGCAATATTCTTTTAACAATGTATATTTCCATGGTATCAAGCACCAAAGATGCAAAAGGATAATCATTTTCATATTGGAACAATTCAAAAACAATCCTATAGTTTCCTGTGTCTAACCAATTAAATAAAAGCGGTATAGAATCGATAACAGAACTATCTTTATCCCCCATTAAAAAGGTTTGAGAAAATATAAATCCGGGATTATCGGTCAATAATGTATCTGCAAATTGAAAGTTTCCGCAATTTGATAAAACGGAAACAAGTGTATTATTGTGATATATACTATATTGAATCCTTCCTGAATCTTTAAGGTATTCATTGGCATGTAAATTTAATCCAAAATAATAATCGTAATCCGTCATGCCGGTGTCAAGAATAGGAGAAACAGCTAAGTCAGGTAATAGTTTATAAACAACGCGCATTTGTATGGTATCACTTGTCAAAACCATAAAAGGGGATGTGTTTATATACTGATATAAATCAAAGATTAATGTATAGGTTCCGGTATCTTTCCAATTAACGTTTAAAGGGATCCATTTTTTCACGGATGTATCTAAGTTTCCTATTAACACATTCGCAGGATAAACATCATCTTCTCCATAAATCAAAGGTATACTATCCATTACCATGCTTACATGAGTTGATACATTTACAGTGTCTCCTTCTCGATTGTACAAACGATAATGAATACGCCCCGAATCATGATAATAACCATTGGCATGTAGGAAAAGACGATAATTGTAGTTAATATCGGTTGCAATGCTATCAACATCAGGAATATGAATCAATTCAGGAAGTGTTTTTATCAACATCCGTATGGTATCGGTGTCTAAAGTATCAATCACATTTCCTCCACTCATCAAACCTCCGCTAACACTGTCACTTTCAACTTGTAATAATTTAAAAATCAAAAGATATTCTCCATCCGTATGCCAATTTGCAGTAGTTTTGATAAAAGTCCCGGTAAAATTGGAGTCGATAAGCCGTAATTGTATGGCATCGGTAAAGGGAATATAACCGTTGCTATCGACTTTAATAGTTGTGTCACCTAAATAATCGTTATGTAAATGGAGGTACAAACTTCCGAATTGATCAACATTGGAAACCAATGTATCGTTTCTATATAGTTCGTAATAAATTTTTCCGTAATCGTTGACAAAACCTTTGGCATTGCAATACACATTAAAACTTGTATCAATATTTGTAACAATGGCTCCCACAGTATCCGGATTAGGATAGATTTTGAATTCAGGAGTAAAAGGAGGAATAACCACAACACGGATGCTTCGGCTATAAGAACCTAAATTCACAACAAGGGTATCGACACCGGTTTGAACTAATTCTACATCAGGACTATTAATATCCAATATTTGATTTCCCCTTAAAGCTTGCCATGAAACTGAATTTTGAATACTTACTTCAAAATCTCTTGAAACCGAATCAACATTGTTTATATAATTGGTAGTAGTATCTAAAAATATGGGAGATGCGCTTACTTTGGTAATATAATCATTTTTATTTGCTCCTATAATGTTTAAATAAGGATATAGACCGTATGAATTGTTCCAAAAAATTATATCAATAGGAACAGGGCCATAGAATCCATTAAAAAAATCAGGTAAAGTTCCATTTGTTAATTCAAAAGTAAACATACCAACAGCACTATCGATAATATCGGTATTGTTAATGCCTTTAATAACACACATTTGTTTGTCATAATAATTATACATAAAAGTTCCGCTATTTGTTGAACTTATAGCTCCATAGGCAAAAGATGTCGAATCAATATATCCAACATTGATATTATTTATTATAGTTCCGAGATTTTTCCCAGCAATTCCCCCGAAATATCCATCCCCATCCCTAATATTCCCTGCATTGAAAGTATTTATTATAAATCCGTCGGTATTATTCTCTCCGCAAATACCGCCAATATATGCCATTCCACCCGATATCCCTAAATTTCCAATATTAATGCATTTGGAAATATTTGTACCCGGGCCTGTATTTTTTCCGCAAATACCCCCAATATAAATTGTTCCGGAGTCGATAGTCATGCATATATTTTGAGTGTTTTGACAAAGCTCAATAGGGGAACCATTATCATATCCGCATATGCCACCTATATAATATGTTTCTGTTTTTATCACACCCAAATTAATGTTATTAGAACTTAATCCGTGATTAAAACCACAAATACCGCCTACATTATTTTCTCCGAATACGGTATCGTGATTTGCACAATTACTAATAGATCCACCATTATAATTATAACCGCAAATTCCCCCTACATAACTATCTCCCAATATAGTAGTATAGTTTAAACAATTGATAATATCTCCATTTTTGTTTAATCCGCAAATTCCTCCTACAAAGTTATGGCCTCTTATAGCTCCCCTAATGGTTAAATTTGAAATAGAAGCATTATCAAGAAATCCAAATAAACCGACTGTATCTTTTGAAAGGAGGTTTATATCAACTAAAATGGTTTTATTATTTCCGTAAAAATTACCCTTAAAAGGATGATCATGTGTCCCTATTACTGAAATAAATGGAACGTTTATTATATCGGTGTTTAATATATAATGACTTGTTTGATAAAAAATTATTCCTTTGTTAACCGAGTCAGCTAAAGCATCTAAGTCAGCTTTATTAGCTATAATAAAAGGATCAGATGAAGAACCCGAACCCCCACTGAATGGGGTTTGTGCCTTTCCCAATTGGATTGTAAATCCAACCAATATAAACATAATCAATATACGTAGTACTTGTTTATACATCCTTAATCCAAATTGTTTTATGACATAAATCTAAGGTTTTATGATATCCCTTGCAAATAATGCATAATTTGAATTGTTTTGCGGTATGTATAAAACGATTATTTCAAAAAATTACAGCATATGTGATTGATTAACTTTTTAATATATAATATTTAAACTAATATAAATTTTCCACAACTTGTTTACAAAAATACAATTTTTTACATATAAATTACATATAATTTTAATAAAATTCAAAACACTTAATTACAATGGCTGTGTTCTAATATAGACATTGTAAATTAGAACATAGCCTTAAATTCATATCATTTATAATATTTTAATGGC
>MWCE01000015.1 GCA_002069895.1 Bacteroidetes bacterium ADurb.Bin234
TGCTACATTTTTCACAGGGAACCATAAATCACCATGGATTTTAGTAGCTTATGGGATGATTGGGGCCTCTCTTTCTGGTGTTTCGTTAATTTCAGTACCCGGTGAAGTAGGCAATAATGGATTTTCTTATTTTCAGTTTGTTCTTGGTTATCCTTTGGGTTATTTATTTATTGCTCTGATATTGATGCCCATATATTATCGTCTTGGGCTCATTTCTATATATTCCTATCTCCATCAACGCTTTGGGAATGTATCTTATCATACTGGGGCAGCCTTATTCTTTATATCTCAATCATTAGGAGCTTCACTTCGTCTTTTTTTAGCAGCTTCAGTATTGCAAATGGCTTTTTTCGATGCCTTTGGCATTCCTTTTTTTGTAACTGTCATTATTATTCTTGCTCTTATTTGGGCTTATACCTATCGATCGGGTATTCGCACCATTGTTTGGACAGATACGCTTCAAACTACTCTGATGTTGGCAGCGGTTTTCTTTTCGGTTATAGCTATCGGTAAAGAAATGAATCTCGATTTACCTGGCCTAACTAGAACCATAGCCGAAAGCGATTATTCGAAAATATTTAATTGGGATTGGCGCTCCAGCCAAAACTTCTTCAAACAATTCTTTTCGGGAGCCTTTATTTGTATTGTAATGACTGGCCTCGACCAGAATATGATGCAAAAAAACCTTACTTGCCCTAATATCAAGGATGCCCAGAAAAACATGATAACTTATAGCTTCATACTGATCCCTGTAAATTTGATTTTCTTATCTCTTGGTGCTCTTTTATTCCAATATGTTAATAGTAAAGGTTTGAATTTTCAAGATCCCTCTGGATTTTATTTCGATAAGGCAAGCGGTATCTATCGCAATACTGATCAACTTTATCCTATGTTGGCTTTAAAATATTTCCCCAAGATCATCGGTATTAGCTTTCTATTAGGAATAGTTGCTGCTGCTCTTTCATCGGCCGATTCAGCTATTACTGCTTTAACCACCTCATTTTGTGTCGATTTTTTAAAAATAAAAGGAGAAGAAAACATTGCCACACGCCGTTGGGTACACCTTGGCGTATCGGCCTTAATGCTTGCTATCATTATGGCCTTTAAGGCCCTCAATGACAAAACAGTCATTAATGCTATCTATACAATTGCCGGCTATACTTATGGCCCTCTTCTGGGTTTGTTCATGTTCGGCCTTTTTACTCGCCGTAAACTAAAAGATGGGGTGAGCCCTTATATTGCCATTCTTATCCCTACCCTTTGCTATTTCATTAGCTCTAATTCAGTAAGATGGCTCAATGGATATACATTCGGTTATGAATTGCTGCTCCTCAATGGATTGCTTACTTTCTTTGCGCTCTGGATATTTTCAGAATCAGCCACTCATAACAAAAGTATCGTCCAACATAGTACTAAATTCTCATAACTAAACTAACCTAACAGTTTAGTTTTTCAATCGATGCTTTTCCTCCATCACTCAAAGAAATATTTATCAGTGTGAAACGGATAAATAATATTTCAAATCAAAATATATTTCGAAAAACAACCATCTTGACTAACCATTTTTTAAAAAATAATATTTGAAAACATTTTCTAAATATTGATGAAGAAAATGACGTAGAATAAAAACTCCATTTTGAAAAACAAATGATAAGTCTATTCTAAAATTCTTATATTTTCGATGCTTATTCGAACGATGGCCAACATTCCACTTCAATATTTCAACAGGAAATAAATAATTGCCTGAATTATTTACTCAACTGAGGAAATTCGATTAAACTTTCATTAGGCCATAAAAAAAGTTAGAATTCCATCAATAAGCTAAAATATTGATACAATTAATCTTAAGAAAAATAATTAAATTTTTCTTAAGAAAATGACTTTCATTTGATAAAATTTCATTTCTTTGCAGAAAAATCAACCTCGAATATCAGACCATCAAAACCTAAACCTATTATGCATTCAAAATTATTATTTTTCATGGCCACCCCATTAGTGGCCTATACGAGTATTATGGCTCAGAACATCGATAAGCCAAAAGCAATATCATCGACCTACGACAGAAGTTCTCTAACCTGTTTGTACATGAAATTTCCTGGCGAAAATCATGCAACGGAAATCGCCTCAAAATTCCCACAAATCGCTTTCTCGGATAAATATTACAACAACAACCTCCAAAACTTAATTATAGAGGCGCCCTATTCCAGAACCAACACCGAGATTGTACCCGAAGAAGCCATTAAGGATTATCTAACAAAGCAAAAATTAGCCAAATCCATTATTAGCGAATGGTATAATCGGAAAGAAGATGGAACCATGTCAATGGATCTTATCTTCGAAAGAGGCATGTTCAATGCGACTGATGCCGAATACATTAAGGCACAAACAACAAAAAGAGGTAATGCTTTATTGCAAGATTACGGCAACAGGCTTATCCAGCGTAGTTATATTTTAGTATTCGACTATGCCAATGTTAAAACCATGAGTGAAGCCAAAGTAACAGATCGACACGGCTGGCAAGCAACGGTTACTGCTTATTTATATAAGATCGATTTCAACGAAGAAATTCAAGCTGCTTTGTATGATTGTTGGATTTATCCTGAAGATAGTCCAGAAGTGAAAGCCGAAAAACTCCAAAAATTCGAACAACTCGAAATACCCATCGAATTTGTCGCAAAAACCACTCATTCGCTTAGTGCGTCGCAAGCTAACCAACTGGGTATACTTAGTATACTTACCAAACAAAAATCGGATGATGAACTTTTGATGGAACTCGTTCAAAGCGGCTACGATGAAACCTTGTATTACCTCGAAAAAAAATACGAGGATTTTATGGTTAAGGCCACCATTTACAAGGTCAAACCCATTCAGGTCAAAATTGGAAAGAAAGAAGGGCTTAAGTGCGATCACCGCTATTTTGTTTATGAATATGTATTTGATGAAAAAACTAATTCCATTAAACCCGTTTACCGAGGAGTAATTAGAGCCACTTCTAAAATTGCAGATAACCGTCAGGTTGCTACTGGCGAAATGCCTTCTTCTACTTTTTATCAAACTGCTGGACGAAAACTTCAAACGGGTTATTTGGTCCGACAACAAAATGATAATGGAATAGAAATTTTAGCCGGATACGAAATGGGAGAAATTGGTGGACCTTATGGAAGGCTCGATTTCAGACTCGGCCGATTTATTGGTCTTAGAGCCTTCTTTATCTATTTAGAAGGTGGTGGCCAACAACAAAAGGAATGTACATATTATTATCCATCTTATAGCTGGTCAACCACGGAAGATGTCACTTTCTTACATTATGGTGTGGGACTAGCCCAAGGATTGATGCTTACCAGAAATACTGAATTACGGCCTTATATTGGAATTGCTTTAGAATCAGCCTTAAGTGATGAAATTGATAAGGCTGATGAAGGTAACCTCTCGACCAAATATCTGAAATTTGGAGGAAATTTGGCCATCAACGTTCGACACAACATTCAACTAATGGGTGGGATAAGTTATTATGCACTCATCGGTAATGCATACAATAAGGATAATGACGACCTCGGAATAAAATGGGATGAAATATTTCAAGACAGAAAAGGTCTCTCAGGTCTTGTAGGACTTAAAATCATGTTCTAACATAAATATAAACGGATAATGCTTATGAAAACAAAAACTCTTGCATTAATAGCCTTGGCCAGTTTGATGGTTATTACTGCCAATGCTCAATCGCGTAAGGAGCGTAAAATTCTTTACAGCAGCCAATACAATTACGAAATTGAACCTGTTGGAGTTGGCCAAGATGGTACAAAAGTATTTAAAGTATGGGGTTATGGGAAAGATGTTAATGCAGCGGTGATGAATGCCAAAGAAGCAGCAGTTGCTGCCTGTATTTTCAAAGGCTTGCCAGGTGGAGCCGGTTCGGCACCTACACCCGCAATTTGCTCACAACCCAATGCTGAGGTTACTTATGCCGATTATTTCGATGAATTTTTCAAAATAGGAGGTAAATATCTTCAATACATTGCCGTAACCAACGACGGAGACCCTGCTGCCGAAGACCGCATAAAACTCAAAAAAGGATACAAGGTTGCCATCTATGTACAAGTAATGTACGATGCTCTGCGCAAACAATTAGAAGCCGACGGCATTGCCCGCCGATTAGATTCTGGATTTTAAAATCAAGATTGCCCTATGAAAAAATTAACATTCACTTTTATTTTCATTCTCTTCGTTCTCACTGGATTTGGACAAGCAAAAAAACCAGTGCTCATGGTGGTTCCCAGCGATCAATACTGCATTAGCCGGGGATATAAAATGGTTTTTCAGAACCAAGGCATGACACAAACTCTTCCAGATTACAAAACAGCTATGCAATCAGACCCAGATTTGAGATTAGTTATTACCAAGATGGGCCAGATAATGGCCGATAGAGGATTCCCATTAAAAGATCTGGAACAGGAACTAAAAAATCTGGAACAGGAACGTGCCGAATCTTCTATGCTTACAAGCTCAAGCTCGGGTTCGGAAATGGCCGAAAGTCCAATAGATGCATTGAAACGTGTTGCTAAAGCCGATATCATTCTTGATCTTGATTTCGATATTAAACGTCAAGGTCCTCAGAAATATATCGTATTCAATCTTAGGGGTTTGGATGCTTATACTGCTAAACAAGTGGCTGGTGTAGCAGGGGCGGGAAATCCTTCGGCAGCGGCCTCACCCGAACTTTTGCTCGAAGAAGCCGTCTTAAGTCACATGGATAATTTTAATGCTGGCCTTCAACGTCATTTCGACGATATGTTCGCCAATGGCCGTGAAGTTAAGGTGATGATTAGGGTTTGGGCTAATTGGGGACAAAATCTCGAATCAGAATTCGGCCCAGAATCAAAAGAATTATCCGAAATCATCGATGACTGGTTCTTCGATAACTGCGTCCAAGGTCGTTTTAATCTTTCCGATGCTAGTGAAAACTTCATGAGATTTGAACAGGTAAGAATACCTATGATGCGGACAGACGAAAGAGGCCGTGAACGTGCTGTAGATACTCGTTCATTCGTGAGCGATTTACGTAAGTATCTCAGCGGAATGGGCATTACTTCCAAACTTTACCTCAGAGGTTTAGGAGAAGCATGGCTTATATTAGGAGAGAAATAAATAGTGATAAACCTACCTGAAAATGACTCCACATAAAAAAGGATTTATCAGAATGGTATTTAAACCCTTTACAGGATAACAAATAACGATATATAATGAAACGAACAATCTTTATGATGATAGCATTCTACGGGCTTACTTTTAGCCTGAATGCACAAAATAATCTGGGAAAAACTGACGATTTGGGCAGATTGGGTGCTACGCCAGTTAATCCCAGATTTTGCATGATTCCTCTGGTTAATGTGCTCGAAAAAGAAATTACGCCTACCGCCCCCCCTATGCAAGCTTTAACCCTCGATATTACATTTTATATAGTGGATGCGCTTAGCCAAAATATCTTTAGCCAAACCAATATTCAGGCAAAAGGAGTAGGCCAAACCGAAGACAAAGCTTATATACAAGCCATTCGTGAGATCAATATAAAATCAGGTCAGTTCAAGGGCTTTGTGGAAAGAGGAAAGGAAAAGATCATCGAATTCTACAATTCACAGTGTGACGTTATACTTAAAAACGCACAAGCCTTAGCAGGACAAAAGCAATACGAAGAATCTCTCTTCGTTCTTCTCTCTGTTCCTGATGTTTGCCGTGAATGCTATGACAAATGTATGGACCTTTCTATCGACATCTACCAACAATATGCTGACTATATATGTACTGAATACTTGTCGGGTGCACGAGCTTCGTGGGCTAATATGGACGTAGATAGAGCCGCTGAATACCTTGGAAAAATAACACCTGACATGCAATGCTACAAAGAAGCTTCACAATTAGCCGACCAGATAACCCAGAAACAAATTGCCGATGGCGCAAATGTTTG
>MWCE01000016.1 GCA_002069895.1 Bacteroidetes bacterium ADurb.Bin234
ATTACTATTGATAGCAATGAACTTATCGATGCTTATTATTATGGTATATACTCTTATTATTATGCTTACTATCCGAGTATATCCTACAATACTATAAACTCCCGTTCAAATACTAATAGTACATATTATGGAATATATACTTATAATTATACCACTATTGACACTATGCAATCCAATAGAATTATTGTTACCGGAACATCCACTTGTTATGGAATGCGTCTATACGGATATCAAAATCATTCAACAACCTACGGTGCAAATGCCCCTATGTTTATTGCGAATAACGAAATAATTGTTCAAGGAGGAAGTAGTACTGCATATGGTTTGTATGCTTATGGATCGACTAACTATTCAAGATTCGATATTTTTAATAATTCCATTTATGTGTCCAACACTAGTACAGCTTATGGATTGTATTGGTATCCGCGTTCGAGCAGTTATTTTCAAACTTTTAAAAATAATATTATTCATGTTAATACAAGCAGTACAGCGTATATAGTCTATTTTGGCAGTACTAGTTATATGAGCAGTACTTATTGTGCGATTGATTATAATAATTATTATCGAACGGGAAGCGGTACAACCACCTATTACGGTTCCTCTTCCTATACTTCTTTATCCGCATGGCAAAGTGCGTCCTCGCAAGATTTGAATACAACAGTAATACCTGTAAATTATAAAGACGTTAATCAAAGTTTAGAATTAACAAGTTATACTGGATTAAGTTGTTCGCAAATACCGGGAGTATCCAAAGATATTCGTAATAACGCAAGAGGTTTAACTTGTCATAAAGGTTGTTATGAGCCTTTTGCTATTGATGCTACTGTAACAACGGATGAAAACTTTTCTTTTGTATCGGCCAATAATCAATCTAGGCCGCTAACGGTATTATTAAGGAATTTAGGATTAAATTCCTTGGTAAGTGCAACCTTGGATTGGTCTTTTAAAGATACCCTACGTACGCCCCTTTATTGGACAGGAAGTTTAAATACGGGGATGGATACATTATTAACCTTAGGTAGTATTACCCCTACACATGGGAATACAAATCCTGTTAAAATATGGGTAAGTAATCCCAATGCAACAACGGATCAAAATCATTCAAACGATACCTTGTTTTTTGGAATTTACGGTTGTGATTCGACTTTAAATGGGGTGTATACCGTTGGAGGAGCCGGAGCTGATTTTAACACACTGAATGATGCAGTAGCTGAAATAATGCATTGCGGTGTTAACGGTCCCGTTACGGTTAAAATAAATAATGGTGTTTATAATGAAGCTATTTCAATGATTGGAGCTATACCGGGGGCAAGTAATACAAATACGGTTACTTTTACTTCCGCATCGGGGATAGCTGATAGTGTGCAGGTTTATGCTACCGGTACCACTTGGTTTTTATCGGAAATAAGTAATGTGTATTTTAATAATTTAACGATAGGTACAACAACAAGTATAGGTGAAAAGGCAGTTGTGTTTGATGGGTATTGCAGTGATATTGAGTTTTATGCATGTAATTTATATGCTGATGTAAATACAACTATGGTTACAGTTATTCCGGTTTATTATTATAGTACGTCATTAGGCAAATGTTTGAATAATGTTAAATTTATTAAGAATAATATCAAGGGAGGGTATGTAAACATGTGTTTATATACCAGTAGTGCTGTCGGGCAGACAAATATGGGAAGTGTTACCATCGACAGTAATGTAATGACCGAAGGTTATTGCGGAGGTTTTGCACGAACAATGGATTATACCAGTTCCTATTATATGTATTTTCCGAGCATTTCTTACAATACTATTATTGGAAGATCCAATGCCTCTTCTTTTCAATATGGTATATGTTTAGGTTCTGTTGCTACCAATCCTTCCACCTACGGGTATTATGATGTAGTAGATCAAATTGTGGGAAATAAAATTATACTATCAGATTATAGTTTTTATGCTTGCGGTATTTTGTTATCTACTTATCAAAATTATTATTCAAAAATGGGCGTAAGTGGTGCAGGAACTCAATGTTTAGTGGCTAATAATGAAATTATTCATGCTAACGCTAATTATTATTCTTATGGAATTTATGGGTATTATTCTAAAGCTAATTTATATAATAATTCCATTTACCTCAGAAACAAAACGAATTCCAATTATTATTTATATGGAATCTATATTTACAATTCTTCTACTTCTTACGGACCTATGACAATTAAAAATAACAATATAGTAGTAGATCCTAAAGAAGCAAATCTTGGTTATCCAATGTATTTTAATGACGGAGCACCGTATGCCGCTTCATCCTATAAAGTATTAGATTATAACAATTATTATAGCTCGTACGGTATAATAGGTTATATTGGAAGTGATATAACGAGTTTAGCAAATTGGAAAAGTATTACCGGACAGGATGCCGGTTCAACAGTTCAACTCCCATCTTTTGAGAATTTACCTAACGATTTAAGTATATATGGTTTTAATTTGGCATGTCCTCAAAATACCGATGTAATTGTTGATATAGAAAACACAGCTCGAGGAACAACTACCATTATGGGTGCCTATGAATTTGTTCCGTATGTAAGCTATGATATTCAGCCTTATGCTTTGGTAACACCTTCGGAAGTTGTTAGCACAGGAATTGATGAATTAGTGAGTGTTCGTTTGATGAATGTGGGGACGACTACTGTAACATCGGCAGTCATTGATTGGAGTTTCAACGGTGTTGCTCAAACAGCAGTAACATGGTCAGGTAGTTTAAGCGGTGGAAGTTCGGTTGTTGTCGTTCTTGATACCGTTACACCCATAAGTGGAATTAATAGTGTTATGGTTTATACCTCATTACTTAATGATACAATAAAATTTAACGACACCTTGGTCGTTAATCTTTTTTCATGTGATTCCATGTATAACGGTAGCTATACTGTAGGAACAGGAGGAAATTTTGCAAGTTTAGATGCTGCATTATCGAGTATGAATATTTGCGGTATTAATGGACCTGTGGAATTATTATTGTCATCAGGGACATATTCTCCTTTAAGTTTATTTGGTAGTGTAAAAGGTGCAAGTACTGTCAATACAATAACCATTACTTCATTTGCAGGAAATGCCGATAGTGTGATTATTGCAAATACTTCAACTGCAAGTAATGCCATGACATTGACTAAAGTAAGCCAT
>MWCE01000017.1 GCA_002069895.1 Bacteroidetes bacterium ADurb.Bin234
CAAAAAAATACTGCTTTGGTTGGTGCGTGAACCACGCTTGGTTGGTGCGTGAACCACGCTTGGTTGGAACTCCAATCAAGGCAGCATTTTTCGCAAGCAAGCGTGGTTCAAGGGGGGTCCTTCAATGAAGAATTTTCTGGAATATAAAGGCTTTGACAAGAACAATTAAAAATTAAAAATTAAGAATTAAAAATCCGCATTCGTCCGCCGCATCCGCGTCATCTGCGTGCCATTTTAATCAATTAAAAATTAAAAATTACGAATTAAAAATTAAACTTGATTCAACGCATTGAAAAACTGAAAACTGATAACTGACAACTGACAACTGACAACTTTTTAAACCTCTGCGTTCTTTGCGTAATATCTTTGCGTTCTATGCGGTTAAATTGAAACTCGGTTCTTTAATATAAAAACAATAATCTGTGATAATTCGTGGAAATCCGTGAGCAAAAAAAAGAAAGCGAGCCATAAGACCCGCTTTCAAAGTATCATGTGTGTAAAACTATTCTTTTATAAACATTTTGCTTGTAAGTACTTTGTTATCTTCCATTATATTAATAAAATAGGAACCGGCAGCGAGTTCGAGCAGGTCGATCGCCAATGTGTTCCCGTTAATGGATAAGGTTTTGACTTCTTTTCCGCTATAGTCATAGATGCATATCTTTCCTTTGACCGGTTCGGGCAAAAGCAAGGTCATTTTATCGGTGGCAGGATTGGGATAGAGCGATATTTCCATTTCCGGCATCATTGTTTGTTGAATGCCTTGTTGGTAGCCGAAGCTTACTTCGTCGACAGTTAAGGTGCTTTCGTTTTGTCCTTTGCATTGCATTAAGGTTTCAAGGCTGGAGAAATCATAAGCGGCACTGGCGGCAAAAATAACAACGATAGAATCGGGTTGTGATGAAGACGTATAATTAATGGGAATATTAAAATTAGTCCAAACATCCACTTTTTGTTTAACGACCATTTTACCGCGTCCGAGTATTTGACCGGATTTCTTTAAAAACACTTCAATGGCAGCGGAATCGCCTTTAACAGGACTGTATTTATAATATCCCGAAAATTGAAGCGGACGATGGGTGAAGGGTTGCCCGAGTATGCAAGCCAAGTCGATGAAATTGATGGAAAGCGTGCCGGCGGCACCGGGCAGAAACAAGGGTTCGCCGAAAGTCATGGTGTTCGATACTAGTTTAAGTGCATAGTTTCCTTTATAAGCATTCTCTTCGCGGAAAGCCGTTAAGGGGGCATCGCCTTGGTCGCCACTTAGTTCATAAAGTTGATTTAAGGTTGAGATAAAGTTCCCGTCGACAAAATCCCAATAATCGGATTTGCCCGGGGTGGGGTTATCAAAGTATTGCCATTTGTTTTCAAAACCTCCGTCAGGGAAACTTTGTGCGATGATAGTGCTACTGAATAAAGTAAGGATAACTGTGATGAAAAGAGTTGATTTTTTCATTTTTATAATAATTTAATATTTATATGTTGTGTTGATTTTTTCGTTTAGGAAAGAAGGGCTCTCCTTCGGTGTATTTATAAACCAATTGCAGTATGGTTACACGGGGTGATTCCGGACACATGGGTCGCAGGGAATATTCTTTGTTAAATAGGTTGTTTACAATAACAGAAAATTTCACATTCGACACTTCAACACCGGCTCTTAAAGCGAAAACCCAAGTGCCTTTGTCGTGGGTTAAGCGATAGTTTTCCAAACCGTCGAAAGGAAAAGGCGCATTTGAATTGCGTACGTTACGGGGTGCTATGGAGGAATAACGGTCTAATTCATAAAAGAATTTATCCACATTTTTCATTAAACTGTAGAATTGAGTGGAGACGCCTATCGAAAACATATCGAAGAATTTAAAATCCAGATCGGCTTTTAATATGTGTTCGATGCGGTATTTCATGATTTGTCCGTTGGTATCGCTCGACGTATTGATATAGGTATAGGCTTTTGTGGCCGTTTCGGTAAACACAAAGCCTGTGTCGAGTACTTTGGGATTGGAATAAGCATAATTAATCAGCAGGGTGTATTTCACTTGTTTTCCCATTTTTCCTTCACCACCCACGCTTAAATCGACACCGGCAATGCGAGCCGGACCGGTATTAAAGAATTTAAAGCCGTATCTCTTCAATGGATTCAGTTCTTGTTCGCGTGTTAACCAAGGACCTAAGAAGAATTCGACATAATTATTATAGCGTTGATAATAACCGGCCACGTCGATAAATCCTTTAAAATTGAGTAGTTTAAACATCTGTTGAATACCCAATTCCACATTCCAGCTGGTTTCCGATTTCAAATCGGGATTGGGGTAAAAGCCGTAGTTTCCCACTTTAGTGGTGAGATAACGTTCGCCTATGCTCGGGAAACGATAACCCATGCCGAATGAAGCACGGAAAAAGGTAAAAGTCGGAACAATGTTATAATTCACTCCGGCTCTGAAAACAGGTTTGGCTTCCACATAATTGCCGGAGGCAGAATCTTTGGTGAAATGTCCGAATGTTTCAAATATTTGGAAATACTCGTAACGGGCGCCTCCGAGGACGATTAAATTTTTCTTTTTAAGAAAACGTTTTTCCAATTGTGTGTAAAGTGCACCGTTTGCAGCGTATTTAGGCAATAGGGGTTGGGTGGAATCTTTCCTTACACCGGCAAAAACATTCCCTTGGGAGCGGGCAAATTGACCTACCACTCCGGCAAACAATTGCAAATCACCTGCTTTTTTAAATTTCTTAGAAAATTGATAATCTAAATAATACATCTCTGATTTGCTGTCCTGATTATTGGTAGCCCAATTGTCGCTATACATAAAGCGTGTTTTGAGGGAGTGTGATGATTCGTTTTTTGTATAGTATTTAAAATAAGGATCGACAAAAAACATCAAGTCTTTGATTTCGGTTAAGGAACCCGGATAGGTGCGATACATGCCGCTATCGGCACTCAACCAAAAATGGGTCATATGATGGTGAGAATACAAGAGGTTGCCATTAATACCTGCAAACATATTGTCTTTGATTCTATAGCGGGTACCGAGATTAAACCGTATGCGTTCCTCTTTCATGATTTTTTGGTAGGCATCGGGATTTTTCAAGGTAGAGTCAACGGAGAGTTCTTGACCCACAAAGCCGTCGTCTTTAGCATATTCGGCACTAAGCACAAGGTCGAATTTCCGGATTTTCCTTGCATGTGTAAGGCTGGCACCATAGGTTAAGGGTATGGTTCCTTCGGGCCAACTGCAACGGTAATCCGCTTTCGGACGGCTATAGAAACCGTTGTATAAGACCGCTTTGGTAGATGGTTTGCCTTTAGGATAAGCTGTTCTCACGTTGATGGCACCCGTTATGGCCGATGAGCCGTATAAAACGGAAGCGGCACCTTTGAGCACTTCGATTTGTTCCACGTTTTCCATGGGGATAAGATTCCAGGCCGGCCGGCCGGCATCGACTCTCAGCACCGGCATTTCGTCCATCATAATCATAACACGACTTCCTAAGCCCGAACTGAAACCGCTGCCGCCACGCATTTGGGGTTCGTTGTCAACGACTATCAATCCGCCTACTTGATCAAAAGCATTGTTTAAGGTGGTTATATTACTCTCTTCAAGCTTGCGCTGCGAGACATAGGATACCGAAGACGTAGATTCGTCTTTTTTCAGATCATATCTTTTTTCGGTTACTTTTATTTCACTCAGCATGGTGTTGTCGGCTTTCAGATAGATGTCTAAGGTGATTATTTTCGAGCCTTTAAAAGAGATTTTTTTTGTCTGTTTTTGATAACCGAGAAATAGAAAATCCACATCGCATTCAATGGAATTGAGCTCTAAATAATATTTTCCTTCATCATCGGAAGCCGTACCTTTATTCTTATCACATAAGGGAACGATATTGGTCAAGGGGAGGGTCATTTTTTTATCATCGGCATCGTAAATACATCCTTTTAATATGTAAGGTTGAGTGTAAGCTTGAGTGCTTATTATGACTAAGAATATTATAAATAAAGATTTTATGCTCTTTTGGAATTGATAGTAAAAAGATGTCATATTATTTGTTAAATCAATTTTTCAGCAGTCTCGCTTGAATTAATATTTAATTACTTTAAACGTTTTCAGTGTTTTGTTTTCTTTCATTAATTTAAAAAAATACATGCCTTCGGCAAATGAGCCAATGTTTATTTCAAATGAACAATCCTTAATGGCATGGGTTAATATCTGTTTCCCATATAGATCGACAATTTGGATCTTGTCAATAGGAAGTTTTTGATTATTGCAAGTAAATCTTATAACATCGCGTGTGGGATTGGGAAATAAACTGATGCCGTCGCAAGGATGGCTTTCAGCCACATTCACTTTAACACTGAAATCAATGATATAGGTTAAAGAGGTTTCCCCATCTTGGGCAAGTACGTCAATATGGGCTTGAGCGGGCAAAATGCTGACAGGGGTGATGTCGTAACTGGCATTGTTGTCTTGCAAATCGACAGTTATGGATGGCATACCGGAATAGTTTTGGGGTAGTTCAAACTGATAAGTAAGGGTGTCGGGATGGAAATTAGTTAATGCTACACCATCAACATAAATAGCTGCTAGTTTTGGATTATTATTTAATACAGTTTTGGCAATATAATGATTAATGGTATATGTTTTTGTTGTGGTATTATCTTCGGCTGTAATGGTTATGATGGTTTTTGCACTGTCGAGATTGTTATTAGGTCCCAATATAGTATCGATATCAATTGCAGCATCATTCGCTTCGGGCAAAATCGTTATTTCGGGGAAAACGGAAGGATCGGTACCTTGTTGATAGTATCTGTCATACGTGAATGTTGTTTTTTGAAATCCTGCTACAGTTTTATCGTTTATTTTTATTCTATGTGCCCAAGCACTATAAATCAATTCAATGTCGTCGATAGAAAGGGAGTCGCCGGCACTGCCTCCACCGGGGGTAGCGTTGTTGGTTAAGGTTAATATGATATAATTTGAGGTGGATTTACCGTCATATACAAAAGGAATCTTTTTTTGAACCCAAAGGGCATTTTGAGCACTGCTGCCTGTACTTTTAAACGTTAAAACGGCTTTCCCTTTGTAATTATTTATGTTGTCGACATCGTTAGGGTCTTTAAAATCGGTGTTTCCATGGATATAAGTGGCTACTCTTGCCTGACTTTCTTCATCGGCGGCATAGTATTTTACCCAAAGATATAAAGAGTCGGGAGTTTTTGTAAATGTTTGGCTGTGTTCACTATTCTCACGATTAGTAAAGTTATAATTCTCCGTACTGGCAGCCGACATGCTACCGATACGGATTTGCCCCGATGTCATATTGCCGTTAGCCACTATTCCCATGATACTGAAATCGTTAAATAGTATTGACCTTGGGTTCCCAGTCTTCCTCCTTGTACGCGAAAATGATGGGGCTTTTTCGCTATGTCACAACCAAACGACATGTCGCATTGGGCACTGGGAAAAGAATTCCATTTCACGGGTTCGGAATCGGTTTTGTCGCTATCCCATGATTCAAAACCGGCATTCGGTACTTGATATTCTTGTGCTGATATTGGTAATGCAATGAGAATAAAGATCAGAACTTTTAAAAGATGTTTAACTTTTTTCATCACACGTTTCATTTTTATGAGTTTTATTTTGGAATGCAAAATTACACAAAATATATTTAACCTAATAGTTATTTATTGACATAATGATAGTATGATGATTCACTTGTTGTTATTGCCAATAGCGTGATTTATATCGCGCGATTGTAAATTGACATATTCCTTATCGTACATTATGATAACTTTTATTGATTACAAAGAAAAGAAGGCATTTTAAAGTTAAAGATGCCTTCTTCCCTCAAAAGAAACAATGATTTAGTATTTCACTATTTTCATTGTTATGATTGTTGTATTATGAGTGCTAACCTTAAGCATATAGATTCCTTTTGGTAGGGATGATAACTCAAGTTTATGTGTGCTTTCGTTCACGTTTTGCGAAAGCAGTTGTTTTCCTAATAAGTCAAACAATTGTACTTGCTGAATTTGAATATATTTATGGGTGTTTTTGATATATATATAATCATTGGCCGGATTGGGATATACTTTAATGTTGTCGGCACTTATGGAAGCTATACCGGATTTAAGATAGAAATTAATGTTATAAGTCAAACTTGTAAGTCCGTCTTCGGCCATTACTTCAATTTTGCTGGTTCCGGGTATATTTTCCGCATTTGTAATCAAATAAGCGGCATTGCTGTCTTGCAATTCAACGCTTATCACCGGAATGCTTTGATAGGATGACGGTAGTTCGTAGGAGTAATTCCTTGTATTCGGATCAAAATCGGGTATGCTGACACCGTCCACTTTAATATCGGCTAATTTGGCGTTATTATTAAAAGCTGTTGAGAATATAACTTGATAGGTGAGGGTAGAGATTCCGTTAACGGCCGTTACTTCGATAAAAGCAGTGTCGTGAACCGAAGCAGCTTGATAAACAATCACCGAGGCTCTGTTGTCTTCAGGAGTTGCTGTAATAGTCGGTACAACGGTCGAACCGTAAGGTAATACGTATTCATAAGCCAAGGTGTTTTTATTGAATCCGTTAACCAAAGTGTCGTCGATGTTTAGATCGGCTAAATAAGCATTGTCGCCGGCTTCGATCTTGAAATGGATATAATAAGTCATGCTAACATTAGTATCGCCGGCTTTGACAAATATACTGGCAGTTGCAGGGAAGCCGGTGATTTGATTGATTTCAATTTGTGCATCCTGTTCCATGGCTATTGCTTCAACCAAAGGCATTTTGATTCTTCCATAGGCGAATTCAATTGTATACACGATGGTGTCGGGATGGAAATTCGGAAGAGCGACACTGTCGATTGTAATGCCTGCAAGTCGTGCATCGGTCGAAAGGCTGACTTCAAAACCGACCTTATAAGTTTTTAAATTTAAACTATCCAATCCTTTGACTATCAAACTGATTTCACCGTTCGGACTTGTAGCTTCAACGGTATCTACATCGCAACGGCTATCAACCAAGGTATAATTTAAAGTGGGGATATCGGTAGTTGCAACGGGTAACATGATATGATAGATGGTGTCGGAAGGATTGAAATTGTTGATGTTGTAGGTTGTTGAACCAAGATTATAAGATAAGGATTGCAAATCAACATTTGAACCTTGAACGAATTGAATAGTATAAATTTTTATTTGAATACCATCTTCGGCTATCACCCTGATTTGTCCTTGACCGAACACTGTTCCGGTTTGTGTGATTTGAACGGTCGATGAATCCCAAGCGGCTGTTGCGCTGATAACCGGATTGCTTTGGGTCCCCCAGGGTAAAATAAAGGTGTATTGTAATGAATCGGGGTGGAAATCAATCAATGCCATTCCGTTTACATAGATAGTGTCTAAACGAGGGTCCGTAGATTTCAGGCGATTGAATACGACGGTATAAATAGCGGTGTCAATACCGTTTTCGGCTGTTACTTTAAGTATCAAGGTGTCATTCACATCTTGAGGTGTACAAATCGTTTGGATGCTTGCACGCGTATCGCTAAGAGTATAGTTGAAATTATTGGGAACCGAAACGGTTTCTTCTTTTAAATTAACATTATAATGAAATGTTTGAGCCGAAAAATTATGTATGCTCGAGTCGGCACCTGCCAATTGGTAGCTTATGGAAGTCAAACTTGTCCGTGGTGATAATTGACGGCTAAAGTAGATAGTGTATGTTTTGTCGTGTATGCTGTCTTCGGCCAATACATAAATAATAGCCGTGTCGTTTACGCCGGAAGCTTGTTGTATGCTGATATGTGCTGCCGGTGATTGTGCTTGAGCATTTACGATGGGAGCCGTTAAACTGTCGTAATGTAATACGATATAATAAGATGTCGTGTCGGGATGGAAGTTAGCAGGTTGGATGTTGTTGTAAAGAAGGGATGATAAGTTGGCGTTGGTCGAGATTTCCACTTCAAAGAATACCCTGTAGGTTTTAAATACCGTATCGCTGGCTGAAGTAAGGGTGATGATAGCCGTATCGTTGGGAGAAGAGGGTTGAATGATATTCACTTTAGAAGCAGTATCGGCTTTTTGATACGTTATCACAGGAGTATAAGCAGTGAGTGACGGGAGAAGAATGAAATAGTCTAGGGTGTCTTTATGGAAATTACTAATGGAATAAGGCGTACTGTTTAATGTATAACCTAAATCCATCAGATCGGCGTTATTAGATAATTTTACACTTAAATAAATTTTGTAGGTTTTGTGAATGCTAGTGTCTTCGGCGGCAACGTCAATACTAACTATACCTGGCAAAACGAAAGGCATACTTATGTTCACATCTGCTGCCGTATCCATAGGATTTGCCGTGATAACAGGCATTACAGCCGAATCCAAAGCAATACTATATATTAATGAATAAGGATTGAAATCGAATATTAAGGAATCATTTACTTTTAGTTCACTCAAATATGCAATGGTATCTTTCATGACGGAAAAAACAATACTATAGGTTTTTTCCGTAATACCGTCTTCGGCTGTAACTTTAACAAATCCGGTATCGTTGGGGCTTGTAACTTGTGTTATTTGTACGTTGGCATTAATGTCTTGTACTGTAGCAACAATAATCGGACAAGCTATTGTTTTGGGAGCTAATACGATGTGATATTCAAAAACAGTATCAGTGAAATTGTTTAGATGAACGGGATTTGCATTTAAAGTATAGTATATGCTATCTAATAAAGCATTGGTATTCTTTTCTATTGTAAAGTTCAATTGATAGGTGCGTTTGAAATTGGTATCTTCGGCAATGATGCTGACACTTCCTGTTGAAGGCAGACTTATCGGATTTATAATATTTACTTGAGCTGTTGGCCAAACGGCTGCTGCCGTTATCAATACGGAAGTTGTACCATAAGGTAATTCTATATCATAGCTTAAAGTATCGGTATGGAAGTTTGACAGTGCTACACCGTTGTATTTTATCCATGAAGCTTCGGAATTAGTAGATAAGGCAACCGTAAAAGAAACGGAATAGGTCTTTATGGTACCGTCTTCGGCGGTAACTTTAACAGTGGCTGTTCCCGGAAGACCTGCGGCTTGCGTTATTTGAGGCGTAAGACCACTCCATTGTGTTACGGCGGTAACAAAAGGTGGAACACTTGTTCCCGGATTCAACACTATATGATAAGATAAGGTATCGGGGTGGAAATCGGGAACGTTGATGCCGTTATATTTTAAACTGTCGAGATTGGCATTGTTTGATAATTCAACCGAGAAATTGACGGTATACACTAAGGTGTCGCCGTTTTCGGCTCTGGCGGTAATCAGTGCTTGTCCGTTAGGTGTTGTGGCTTGAATGATACGGATTATTCTTGCTCCGGTATCGGAAAGCGGGCTGTGATTGATTAGGGGTGTAAGAATGGTGCCGGGAACTAAACTTACATTATACGTGTAAGTGCTACTTGTAAATCCAGGAATCATGACCGTATCGCTTCCGCTCAAGGTATATCCGAGTTGAGACAAGGTATTATCGGGAGATTTCCATATAGAATAATTAATGGTATACGTTTTTTCGGTAACACTGTCTTCGGCCAATACATGAATAATATATTTTGCACTGTCGATGCCGTTATTAACTCCTTTTACGGTGTCGATACTGACATACACATCGCTGACTTCAGAAGTGTAAGTTATAGAAGGCCATATGTTCGGATTGGTTCCCCTTGGAAATACGGTATCATAAGAAAAATTATCTATTTGAAAACCGTTTAGTGTTACATTATTGAGTTTTATATCCGTAAGCCATGCACTATAAATCAATTCAATATCATCAATCGACAAGGAATCGCCCGCACTTCCTCCACCGGGGATGGAATTACTGGTAAAGGTCATAATGATATAATTTCTTGTGGATGAACCGTTGTTTACGAAAGGAATTTTTTGTTGTACCCAACTGCAATTGCCGGCCGAGGTTCCGGTACGCGTAAACTGACGGGTGGCTTTAGCGGCATAAGCTGTTGCTGTTCCTGTGTCATTAGGGTCTTTAAAGTCGGTATTGCCATGAATAAATGCGCTGATGCGGGCTTGGCTGGTGGAACTGTTTGCCCAATATTTAGTCCATACGTATAATGAATCCGGACTGGATGTAAACACCTGACTGTGATCAGTTGTAGATCTTTTAGTATGATTGTAATTACTGGAACTGGTTGCGGTAGTGCTTCCTATGTAAATTTGTCCTAAAGTAATATTCCCATTGGCTTTAGCCGTGAGAACAGTTTTGGTCCATATAGTTAAGTAATAGGAACCCAAACCTCCCGGTCGTTGTCCGCTAACTTTATAATGATGAGCGGATTTAGCAGTAGAACATCCTAATGCATATATTCCTGACAATGCACAATTAGCACTCGGAAATGAATTCCAGTTAACAGGTTCGGATGTAGAGGAGGTGCCGTCCCAACTTTCAAAATTTGAATTGGGGACTTGATAAGGTTGAGCT
>MWCE01000018.1 GCA_002069895.1 Bacteroidetes bacterium ADurb.Bin234
ATGACACGGATGCTGCCGATTTTCGCGGATTATTGAGATTTATTTGCCCACAGATTATCACAGATTATTTTAGGATTTATAATATGTTTTGCAAAAGCTTTTTTTTCTATAAACAAAATACAAAATTTGCAGCATTTACATATTGATTATTTCATAACAATAAGTATCCATGGCGTTTGTGTCCCCGGTGTCGTAAGTGTCCCATGATAGTATAGAATCACAGGATCCGACTTCTAACTTCCGACAAATTTTAACCGCAGAGATATTACGCAAAGAACGCAGAGAGATAAAACCAATTAAAATGGCACGCAGATGACGCAGATGCAATGGATTATAGCGGATTTATTTTGATAGAATTAACGGATTAACATAATACAATCTCACTTCTCAGGTTCATAAGTCCAGTAGGGACGACAAAGTGTAATTGCACCAAACACACTATCAAACATAAAACACAAGATACATTCGCAGGACACCCAAAATAGTTATCGAAATATAAATAACAATATGTATTATAAATTATTACAAATTTCAGTTTTTTGAATTGTTGAAGTCATGAAAGGACTGCCTTTAGGAAGAGCAGTTCTTTTTTTATAAATCGTTTTCAGGGTCTGTTGACTAAACCTAAAATATGATTATTGCTTTTATATATAATCTTGTTCTCTTCAACAAGACCATTCGCTTTTGAAAGCATGATTTGTTGTATGGCATGCATCACTTCATCTACATCAATAAGTTGCATACATACATTATTCCCTTTACAAGGAGCTATTTCAAAATCATGGACACATGGACTGCAATACACACGTTTATATATTATTAAAGTATTCCTCACAAACCCATATTGTTCCGGCGAGCATGGACCGAAAAGACAAATGGTAGGTGTTTCACAGGCAAAAGCAATGTGCATGGGTCCGGAGTCGTTGGTGATGACAAAACTACTGTTTTTAATCAATGCAATCAATTCGAGTATATTGGTTTTGCCTGCCATATTTATTACTTTATCAAATGAAAGTAATTCGTTTTTAATGGATTGATTGAATGGGTTTTCGCTCTGACTTCCGATTAAATAAATGGTGTAGTCTTTGTATTCTTGCGCAATTTGTTTAATTAATGTTATAAATTTCGACTTTTCCCACCTGCGTTCAATACGTAAATCCGATGCGTTGGGATTGATAACAATGTATTTCTTGTTGAGCATTCCGGTTGGCAAATCCTCGTTTAAATAAAAGGGATATAAACTTGGTTTTTCACTTTTATTGCCAAATAAACGGGCTATCTGTAAATAAACTTCCGAAATGGGGGCTTTATAATTGAAAAACATCATATGTGTGTAAATGCCCATGCGAAAAGAACTGGATCTTAAATGAAATCCTATTCTGTTTTTTGACAGTGTCAGTGCTGTAAAAACGGTACTGAAGTTAGAGTATATTTCCAAGTCAATATAAACTTGGGGAGCTTTTTTTATCAATAAAATAAGTGTTTTAAAGCAAGAGGTAATCAGTCCGGAAAACTTTTTATCGTTGATGGTAAAAATGGTATCTATGGTTTTGATTTGTTGAAGTATTTCACGGTTTTGATTGATAGACACAAAAATGATTTCACAATCGGGATAACGTTTCTTTATTGCTGAAATCATCGGTGTGGATTGGATAATGCTGCCGAATCCTTTGAATTTACATATGGCGATTTTGGTAAACTCACGGTCCAAGGAGTGGTTAATACGTAGCAACTTGCCGGCAATTCGCACAAAAATGTTTAATATCCAACCGATGGGATAAAAGAAAATTTTATCTATAAATATCTGATGTCTGGTTTTCAAGTCTATTATCTTTAATTATTTTTATTGCTTTTATTTCTGTTTCTTTGTTCTTCTCAATGATAATAGTGTCAATCTCTGAATTATGCCAAAAATAATTGTTGCTCAATCTTATGGCATAATCTTGTTTGCCTTTGATTAAATCAAAACGAAATCCTCCTGTTTCATGCTCTTGGTTTTTAAGTTGTAAGCAACAAGTATGCTTTTCGTGAGGAGTGTTAATGCTTAGAAGCACGAATAGATTGGGAATATTGCTTACCTGCTTAGGAATAGGAATCTTTATTTTGTCTTGATTATTTGTGTTTCCTAAGATTTTATAATAAACGTTTTGGTAGAAAGGTGCATTTGTTTGTGTTAAGTGTGTTCCCCAATAGTAAGCAGCTTTCTTATATTCAAAAAATGGCGGATTGTTTATCAAAGTGTCGGTTTCAGAAATATTCCAATGAAAGGAAGTGTTCTTTTTAGTCCAAATACTTTTGTTGTTGATTATAGCGAACGGCCGGTAGTTAGTAAATATATATTCCGCAATAAGGTAATATCTCATGATGTTAGAAACACCGTCGGTATTGTCAAACCAACCTAAAGGATACGACGAAAAAACAACAACGGGAAATTTTCGGGTGTCGAAATGTTTTAAAAGTTGAAGTTGAAGGTAGTCATCGACGGTATTTTGCAAGTTCTGGCAGAAATAACCGGGACTTGTTCTTTGACAATAATAATATAACATAGGTGTGTTTGAAAAGTCAATAAAACTTTGGCTTTCGGACAGGTTACTATCTAAAAAGTTTTTAAAATCAAGGAAAGCAGCTCTTTCAAAACTATCATTTTTCAACACCCTGCTTCTGATGCAGTCTTTCTTTAATAGAACATCGGTGTTTTTAATGGAAGGACTAACGATTGCGTTTTGTATCATGATGTTACTGTTTTCAATAGGGAAAAACTTAAGCAGTAATAATAAACAAAAAGCCGAAGCATAAAAGCGTATGAATCGTTTACTTTTATTGATAGTGTGAAATAGATTTATGCCTAAAAGTATGAATGCTAAGAAAAAAGTAGAAGTGAAGAATGTCTCGGCATATTCCATAAAACCATGTCTCACTAAACCGCGTTGAGCATTAAAGATAAATACAATAAAAAAGAATAAGGAAGCATTCAGTTGAAAGAAAGAACGTTTATCGGTGTAAGTTTTCTTTCTGATTGTATAAATGATAAATAATGAAGATAAAACCGCTATGGCAGGGATGAAGATATGGTATATCCAAAACTGGTGAGTATAGGTGTAAGCGAGTTGAGCGTATCCATGTGCTTGGTTTGAAGAGATGTAATGGAAAGCGGATTGTAAATTTCCAAAAATATATTCCGGACTACGAATGATAAAAGCTATGGCAAAAGCACCCAATAGTACTGCCGCTATAATAGCTGTTGCTTTTAAAAAAGGGGTGAATTTCCATTTTGTTTTTGTAGTAAAAAATAAAAGCGGTGTGAAAACCAAGCTTGAAAATATTGCCGTAGAGCCGTTGTCAATTCTCCATATAATTAAAGCTATGATGCATACGTAAAGCAAGAAATAGTTTTTTATGTTTTGTTTTTTTATCAATTGCATGATAGCATTAAAAACCAACACTACAAAAAAACTCTCATTACCTAAAAAGGTTATGATGAACGGAAAAGAAATTAAAAACAATAAAGCATATATTGATTTGCCCAGTATATTGCTAAAGAAATGATAAGATAGCAGGAAAAGCAACAGGACGTTTAAAAAGTTATAAGTCATGAAATCAAGCCCGCCATTGTATCCAAAGATAGTATTGTATAAAATTCCCGTCCATTGTTCGTTGAACATATGTGATGTCATGAAATCAATAAAGGGGATTTGGTGATGAGCAAATATTTTCATCATTGCATTGGCCGGATTTGCCAACTCAAACATGTCTTCTGTTTGAGGAATGACGACTTGATAATGTGTGAGTAGGATAATATTTATGATAATAGCAGGATAAATTAATACCGATAGTAATTTCTTGGTATTGTAATTATTTCTCTTTCTAAGGATAATGAATAAGAAAAGAAATATAAGTATGCAGCCAAACACAATCAAATACAATAGTTTATAGTCAATAAATTTGTTATAGTTTAAATTTACAAACATATATAACTCAAAAGATAGAAAAGCCAAGAAAGGCAAAACCGCCGTAGAACTTAACAGGATATTTATTTTTGAATCGTTGAATGAAAGGAATCTATGAAAGAAAAAGTAAATAGCCGAAACGAAGACGGCAATGGCTAAAAAGACGAAGGGGTAGTTATTATATAAACAATCGTATGCGTTAAATAAAAAAGTGCATCCAAAGAAAAGTAATATGCTTGAACTTAATATAAAGTTGATGTTTGTATCCTTGCCAAAGGCGGAAAATAATTTAGGTTTCTTATTAAAAAGGCTATAAAGAATTAGCAATAGGAGAGAAATTATCAGTAGTATTACTGCATAGGAGCGGCTGTTTAAACCGATAAATGTTGCGATAACTGCAAAAATGCCAATCACATTGATTATTGAAAGATGGTTTTTCTGTCGGGAAGTGAGGTTTAATATTTTAAATAATAAAAACGATAATATATAAAGGATACAAAAAGCCATGCAAGCAGAGAAAACCAAGAGATAAAACATATTTACTCTTTTATCTACATCCACACCCTCAAGCGTTGCTTGACTGAAAATGGGATTATCGCTCGATGTTAGCGTGAATTCAATGCTTGAAAATGTTAAAAACAGCAATGAAACAACAAATAATGAAAAATAAACAATAAAACTATCAATACGAAATTGCTCGAAACAATGCTTTATTTTTGCGTTTATGTGTTTGCAGAACATTTATATAGATTATTTAATGATATCAAAACAAATTAAATCATCCTTGTCAGTATTTAATTCATTTCTTATAAACATAATGTTATGGGTGTTTTAAATATTTATTTCAGATGCAAAAATACATGAAAATTTATTGGAAATAACTTATTTTAATAAAATCACATATAAAATGTCGCAAGTTACGGCTTACAGGCATTGACAAATTCATCATTCGCTATTCATCATTCATAATTGTCTTTCGACTTTATTCATACTTATCCAAACCAAGAAAATGTTAATAAAAAACTTTTTGCATTTTAGCACGCAGTCTATTTTTTGTTGTACTTTTGCAACTTAATTATTTTGTAGAACTAAATGTATGCACGAATTACCACTTGTTAAAAGTATTTTTAAATCGGTTAAACAAAAAGCCGAAGAGAATAATGCAGCAAGAGTGGTGATGGTGCAACTTGAAATTGGTGTGCTTCGTGAGTTTGTTCCTGAAATTATCCAGAAGTATTGGGACTATATTACCCCTTCTACTATTTTGGAAAACTCAATCATTGATGTAGTAGAAATCCCGGCATCCGCTCAATGCTCGCAATGTAAGAATGTTTATCTCCTTGATTTGCAAAACCTCTTTTCTTCCGTTTGCAATCAATGTGGCTGCGAAACAGGAACTTTGGTAACGGGTCGAGAAATGAAAATTAAAGGAATTCAAATAGAATAAATACTATGCGTGATTTTAAATATATTGACTTAAAAGAGTGTATCTTAAAAGATAATGATGGGGTTGCAGAAGAAATACGCAAGCTTGCAAACGACAAAAATATTTTCGTATGGAATCTGATGTCCTCGCCGGGTGCCGGCAAAACCACTTTTATCATCCGTTTGTTAAAACGATTGAGCCAAGATATCAAAATCGGTGTTATCGAGGGTGATGTGGAATCAACACTCGATGCCGAAAAAATCCATGCTTTCAACATCCCTACCGTACAACTGCGTACCGGCGGAAGTTGCCATCTGGATGCTGCCATGATCAAAAAGGCGATGGATTATCTTCCCTTAGATGAATTAGATGTTGTTATTGTTGAGAATATTGGTAATTTGGTCTGTCCGGCCGAATTCGATATTGGTGCCGACCTTCAATCCATGATACTCAGTGTGCCCGAAGGCGATGACAAAGCGATTAAATACCCCTTGATGTTTTCGGTTTGCAAAGCGTTAATTGTTACCAAAATAGATACGCTTCCATGTTTTGATTTCGACTTCGAGGCTTTAGAGAAAAATGTCAGGAAGTTGAATCACCAAATTAAAATCTTCCCGCTCTCGGCTAAAACAGGTGAAGGAGTAGAAGATTTTATCACGTTTTTAATGCACGAAATTAACAGTAAAATTAAAAGATAATGTTTAAGAAAGATATCTACGACCTCTTGGCAGAAGATGTCGACCGGATTAGTTTCGGATTCCCCAAATCTTATTTCAGGTTGGATAAAAAATTGCTCAAAAAAATATTTACGCCCGAACATGCGAAGGTTTTTGTTCAAATGAAGCAAGGTTATGTAACAGCCAAGCAACATGCCGAACAAAACAATATAAGCGAAGCGGAGGCAAAGGCTCATTTGGATGCCATGGCAAACAAAGGTCTTATTTTCCGCCGTCATCGAGGTGAAAATGATGAATATCATAAACATCCTTTTGTAATGGGTTTTTTGGAATTCCAAGTGAATAACCCCGATAAGTCATGGTTATTGGCTACATCCTTGTATATGATTACTTCCAAATTCGGAAAACGCATGAGTCAAACCATGCCTTTCTATCGTACGGTGCCCATGCATAAGGAGTTCCTCGAAGGTTCTAAAATCATGCCTTATGATGACATTGAGGCAATTCTGGATAAGCATACCCGTTTCGGCGTAGCTCCTTGTATGTGCCGCAAAATGCAACGTTTGGATCCTAAATTCAAATGTATCCACCCTAGCGAAACATGCATAGTAACCGACGATTACGCTACTTTCTATATAGAAACAGGACTGGGTAGAGAGATAACAAAAGAAGAAGCATTGGCCATTTTGCGCGAAGGCGAAAACGACGGACGTGTTATCAACGTTACCAACTCACAAGACGGAGAAAATATTTGCTCCTGCTGTGCTTGCGGTTGTGGTATCCTCACTCTCAGAACCCGCTATCCGGGTCCGGCCAACGATTTGTGGTCGAATCATTATAGCGAAGTGGATCTTTCTAAATGCGTGAAGTGCGGATTGTGTGTTAAAAAATGTCCTTTCAATTATATTAAAATGACAAAAGAGGGTATTGAAATAGATCAAAAGCATTGCTTGGGTTGCGGTTTATGCATTGCTGCTTGTCATCAAAAAGCCATCGTGCTTAAACACAAACCCAACCTTTACACTCCGCCTGAAACCTATGACGGTGCAATTGAAATTTGGCAGAATATAACAAAAAAAGATTATAATAAATACAAATAATAATGGACTTGATTATTCCTCTGCCGGTCAGTTTTCTACATTTTTGAATGTAAAAGATGAAACCTCCTGCGAAAAAGCGATTCGCGATTGTGTGGCCTCTCTCCATAATGAAACGGCTCAAACCTATGCCAAAACTTTTTTAGGCTCTGCACAATCGAAAATGACTGTGGTGGTTCAACAGATGGTAGATGCCAAAATAGCAGGTGTGCTATTTACCCATGCGCCTAAGTACAAAGATACTATCTTGATAGAAGTGGTGTTAGGTTTAGGAGAATCCTTGGTGTCGGGCAAAACGACAGTACAACAATACAAGGTAACTTAATTACTCTTGACGGTAATTCGGGGTCAGGTGATTATCGGGAAAAAAGTGAATGTTTAGCGTTTTACTTTTATTTCCCTTTATTAAGATGTCGGTTCAACCTGCTTGCAATGAGTTCTTTTACTCTATCTTTCAAAGAATGAAATGTTTCGTCGGTCTTAGGATAAACAGGTTGCAGGAATTCAACGGTAACCGGGGTGAAGTAGCGGGGGAGTTTTATTTTCCGGTAGGTAGCTTGATCGGAACCGTAAATAACCACGGGAACCACCGGGATGTTTAATACGGTGCTTAAGATGGCAAAAGTTTCTTTAAAATCTTTGATGCCGTTTTTAGAACGGGTACCTTCCGGGAAAATGATAACATTCTTACCTTCTTGCAACACATAAGAAAGCTTTTGCATGGCTTCGCGCACGTTTTTGTTTATATCCATTAATATAACGTTGTTTTTCCGAGCCATAAACTGCATAATGCTGCTTCGCCAGTGTTTTTCTTTTGCAAAGAAATAAGTCTTGCCGTAGAGTTTCCGTTTCATCATCGAGGTGATAAACAGTCCGTCCAAGGCACTTTGATGATTAGCTACGAGAATGCAGGGCTCTTGGGGTATGTTTTTGATGCCTTTGCTTCGGAAACGATACAACACATTGAAAACAATCTTCGATAAATTGTTTAAACTTTTGTGGGTAATACCTGATTTAGGGATAGGGAAAACAGCTTTTTTTGCCGACAAGATTTCTTTCCATGATACGGATTTGCCGTGTTGCAAGGTGGCTTTTGAATCAATAATATGTTGACTTAATTTACTCAACGTATTTAATTGGTTTAAATCCTCTTCACTCAGGTGTAGACCAAAAGTGTTTTCGACAAAGGCTAGCAACGAAACACGGGTAAGGGAATCCATGGCTAAATGTATCTCGAAATGATCGTTTTCGCCGGCTCTGTAACCGGTCTCTTTGTCGATAAAAGATTTTAAAAGGATATATTCTTCGCTGTAAGTTTTAGAGTCATCACTTTGTTTTTGAATAATATTGCCGGAAACCAAGTCTTTCAATTTGAAACGTTGAATTTTGCCCAGACGGGTTTTAGGCAATTCTTCCGCAATGATGTGAAACCGTTTGATGCGTTTATAGGGTGAAATCTCGTTGTTGAAATCGAGCACTGCTTGTTGGATGAGTTGCGGTAGTTCTTCTATGGATTTTGCACGCACTTGGTTCATTTCGGGATAAATAAGTGCTTGTAAAATGCTTTCTTCCATAAAAACACCCACTTCTTTAATATAAGGAGACTTTTTAACGATAGCCGATTCCAATTCGTCGGGATTGATGTTTTTGCCGTTGGAGGTAACAATAATGTCTTTCAATCGGCCGGTGAGTTTAATGCCATACTTGTCGATAACACCTACGTCGCCGGTATGTAGCCATCCGTTTTTTATTATAGAAGCCGTTTCATCCGGACGATTATAATATCCTTTCATAACATTAGGTCCCTTCACACAGATTTCTCCGTCTTCGGTTTTGAGTTCAATACCGCTGAGAGGTAAACCTGCATAACCTATTTTCCATTTGCCCGGATGGGTAAAACTTATCATGGGTGAAGTTTCGGTCATTCCGTAGCCTTCCAATACATAAAAGCCCAATGTTTTGAATACCTTAGCTGTTTCTTTGGGTAATGCCGCTCCGCCACTGACCAAATAATCGAGGTGGCCACCGAACTTTTGATGTACGGATTTGAATATAAAGGTAGAAAATTTACGGCTTTGAAGTGTATAGGCTATTTTATAGATGGCCTTAGTGATGAAATGTGCATTGATTTTTTCGATTACTCCTTTGGCAAGGGTTTCATACAAACGGGGAACACCGATAATCAGGTTGATTTTTCCTTCATTGAGGGTGCGAAGGATGGATTCGGCATTCAAACCTTCGGCAATATAAACGGTGCCACCACTATAGAAGGGTGCAATTAAAGAACCCAACAAAGGGAAGATGTGATGCAAGGGAAGTAATATCATCGTGTTGCGATCCTTGGTGATGATAGGCACTTCATCGCAAACGGCTTTTATATTGAAAAGGATGTTTTCATAGGATAGCATCACCCCTTTAGAAGAACCGGTCGTACCGGAAGTATAAATAATACATGCGGTTCTATGGATATCGTTCGGGATAAAGTCTACAACCGGAGCATTGTTCATATTCCGACAATCAATATCCGAAGGACTTAATAAGGTTGTTGTGATATCCGAACCGGCTAAAACAGATTCTATAAACGACCTTTTAGCATCGCTGGTAAACACTATATCGGGTTTACAATCATTTAAAATATAGTTAATTTCATGAGCAGTCGATTGTATATCAATGGGAATGGCAATGGCATTGTTTGTGAATGTGGCATACAAAGCATAAATCCATTCCAAGGAATTTTCACCAAAAATCAATACTTTTTGTGAAGGATGTTGTTTAAACGATTCTGCATAGCAATGAATGTGTTGAAGGAGTTGTTGATAGGAAATGGTTTGATCTTTGTAGACGGCTGCTGTCTTGTCTTGATTTTTAAGCATTTAAATTTATCAATTAGTGTATATTCTTTAATATCATACAATTAAGTATTCAGGCCGTGCAAAATGAATGCGTGCAAAAGTACATTAAAATATCATGCCATAACCGAATATTTGCTAAAGTCTTTTCCTTTTACCCAACAAATTCATAATTATCAATTCACATTTTATTTCAAAAAAATGATTCGTTGAAAATAGGTTTAAGAAAAAAATGTACATTTGCAAAAAATTATATGCTTTAGGCTGTAATGTTAATTTCACAACATTAATTTTATGGGAAAAAGGATAATTATTATACCGACTTATAATGAAAAAGAAAACATCGAAAAGATTATTCGATACGTTTTCTCTTTACCTGATGTGTTTGATATATTGGTTATTGATGATGGTTCACCGGACGGAACCGCCGATATTGTAAAAAAAATAATGCCTGAATTTCCGTCCCGTTTGTTTTTGGAACAAAGAAAAGGTAAGCTGGGTTTAGGTACTGCTTATATTCACGGTTTTCACTGGAGTATTCGCAATAATTATGATTATATTTTCGAAATGGATGCCGATTTTTCCCATAATCCGAATGATTTAATTCGCTTATATAATGCTTGCGAGTTGGATGGAGCCGATTTGGCTGTAGGTTCTCGTTATTGCAATGGTGTGAATGTGGTGAATTGGCCTATGTCGAGAATATTAACATCTTACTACGGATCCATGTATGTGCGTACCATTTTGCGAACACCTGTCCGCGACAATACGGCCGGCTTTGTGTGTTATAGCAGAAAAGTATTGGAAGCCATAAACTTTGAAAAAATAAAACATATTGGCTATGGGTTTCAAATTGAAATGAAATATGTTACTTGGAAACTTGGTTTTAAAATCAAAGAAGTTCCCATTGTGTTTACCGACCGGCAAGAGGGAACCTCGAAAATGAGTAAAGGGATATTCAAAGAAGCCATTTTCGGTGTAATCAAACTCCGGATCTCGACCATGTTTGGTGGTATTAAAAAATACAGAAGGAAATAATTCCTTTTTTATTTTACATTTATCATTCTTTTTCACTATTGTTCGATAAAATCCAACAGATTTTTCGATTCATTCATAATCTGTTACTAATAACGTATTTTTATTGGACAATAATGATTCTTTTTATTTTAATCTAAATATTTGTAAGTAAGCTGCATATGTGTCTATCAATTTTGCATGCAGCCATAATGGCATGGAATATTGTGTTGTTGGCGACATAATGGCATACGCTGAGATTTCGTATATTATTGAAATTCAACTATTGTTTTGTTTTGGCCTAAAAATTGAATATCTTGAAAGCAGTTAAATATTAAAATTAAAAATAAGAACAATTAAAATAATAGGAGGACAAAATTATGTTAATAAAAAGAAGCAATTACGCACCGGCTTATGTAAATTTCTTCGACGATTTTTTCGGAAGAAATGTAATGAACGAGTTTTTTAACAACGAAGTTAAAACAACCTTACCCACAGCCAACATACTGGAAAACGAAAAAGATTATCAAGTGGAATTGGCTGTTCCGGGTTATAACAAAAAAGATTTTTCGATTCAACTCAATGAAAACGTATTGACTATCAAAGCTGAAACCAAAAACGAAAAGGAAGAAACGAAATCAAACGGACAGTTTACGCGCAAAGAACATTATTACGCATCCTTTGAGCGTCATTTCACCTTGCCCGACACAGTTAAAGTGGAAAATATCGAAGCTTCTTACGAAAACGGATTGTTAAAAATTACTTTGCCGAAAAAAGATGAGAAAGAAATTGAAACTACTAAGCTAATAGAGGTTAAATAATTAAAATTAAATTTTTCATGAAAGAGGTTGATATTGCCAACCTCTTTTTTTATATAAAAATAAGACCGGAAAGTGTTTATTTCCGGTCTTAATAATGAATTAAAACAAATAATTTACTCTCTGTATCCTATCGCTTGTCCGAAGAGGATGTTTGTAGGTTTAACGTTTAATTTTTTAGCCAGTTCATCTCTTTTAATATCTAAATACACATTGGTTGCCATGTCTTCCGAAGAACAATATAAGTTGATGTTCTGACAAATACTACCGCTTTGTAAATAAGCATAGTTTAATTTACTTTCTTCTTTAACAGCCGTTCCTATTTCGTTGCTAAGAACATAAATAACAACAACGGGAGCACGGTGTACTTGGTTGTCATCGCTTATTCTGAGGCGATAGTCGATAGGGGCTATTTGTTTGAGTTTATGCGGTTCTGCATCATATAAAAACAAACCTTCACGCATAATAACATACATTTTCACACATTGAACTTCCATGGGAGCATAAGCAGTACGATTATGAATATCGCCGCGTCGAGGGGTGCCGTTAGCAGCCCAAAACAATCCTGACAGGTGATGTGGTTCCAAATCTCGCGATGAAATGTTCGACATCGGTTCTTTGTCTCTCAACACATCCATAAAAGGCTTTCCCCCGTTCATTTCTATTTCCATAAGGTCCCCTTTGTTTTGTCTGGATTCATCGGATGCAATAACTGTTTCGTTTTGTGAATAAATGTTTGCAGAGGCAAACATACATAATAAACTAATGATAAAAAGTTTTGTTCTCATACATGTTATTTTTTAATTAGAATTTTTTTGCAAAGATAAATTATTTTTCTTTCTTTTTTTGATATAAATGATGTTTTTGTTTATATGAACCCTTGTTTTTTTAATACATCCAAAAAAATATCGGAGAAATGTTGATTGTCTTTCTTGGTATATCTTTTCTCGGTAAATATTTTAGCAAGGTTTTCCAACTGATTTTCTTCCAATAATGTTTTGGTAAGGGCTGAATTTTCTTTTTCAAAATACAAACGGTCAATGTCATCCAAAGCATAATCCTTATAGGTTTCATTGTGTATCACGGCTTCGAGGGGCAACCTGTCGGTAAGTCCCGGATCTTTTAAAGGATAACCCAAGGTGATACAAGTTACGGGGACAACTCCTTTGGGGAGATGATAAATGTTAATCAGCTCATGGGCATTATAGGTTACGGTACCCATATAGCAAATACCCAATCCGAAGTGTTCGGCGGCAATGCAGGCGTTCTGTGTAGCGATAACGGCATCGATAACAGCCCACATAAAACTCTGGAAATTATCATAGCCGGGTTCAGCACCCCGAAAACGGCACCATTTGTTAAAGCGATTGAAATCGGCACAAAAGGTCAACACCACCGGTGCTTCTATTACGGCTTTTTGATTGAAATGAAAAGGTAATATCTTCTTTTTCATTTCTTCATCTTTATTAATGATAATACTGTATAATTGCATGTTGCCGGTAGTTGAACCCCGAACTGCGGCTTCGAGTATTTTTGTTAAAAGGTCGTCGCTGATAGGTTTATTACTATATTCTCTGATGGTTCTATGTCCTAATAGGGTTTCTAAGGCATTCATATATACTTATGATACTTTGCAGTTGATTTTTCCGATAAAAGTTTCGCCGAAGGCTTTACCGTAGTGTATATAATCTTCAAAATCTTTTTCTTGCGGTTTGAATTTAATAAATAAGGATTCACCGAAATAATTTAATTTAAGCGTAGAGAAGTTGGCGATGAGTATGTCTTTGGTTTCGCCCGACCAGCCATAGGAGCCAAAACATCCGACTAGTTTGCCTTTGTCGCGAATAGGATTTATCAATGATAAGCAAGTATACATTTGCGGCAAGGTGTTTTGATTGATGGTAGGACTGCCAAAGAGATAGGCATTGGCTTGGGCGATTTTATCCGCCAATACGCCGGCATCCATTTG
The DNA here is from genome assembly GCA_002069895.1 of Bacteroidetes bacterium ADurb.Bin234. Classification (GTDB taxonomy): domain Bacteria; phylum Bacteroidota; class Bacteroidia; order Bacteroidales; family WCHB1-69; genus UBA5266. The sequence goes on from MWCE01000018.1 coordinate 13,798, forward strand.
TTCTATATCGCAAAGGTCAACTTCTATTCCGGGATGTAACTGCAAGCCTTGGGCGATTTTTTCGGCTAAGGTCTTCGTAAAACCGTAGGCCGAAACATAAGCCACTAATACACGATTCAATACGGGATAGTTTGCCAGATAGGCTTTGCTGTATTGTTCCGATAAATCAACCATGCGTTTCCAATGTTTGCGTAAAATAGGTCCGTGACCGGGACATATCATATCGATATCCAAAGGACGTATTTTGTCGATGGCTGTCAGGAAGAAACGGCTGAAAGGTTTCAGTATGACATCGAAATAATAGGTAAAGGCATCGTCGTAATTGCCCGTTAAATCGTCGAACATGGCATCGTGGCAAAAATGAGCTCCGAAGGAATCGCAGGTGAACAGCAGTTTGTCTTCTTCCAAATAAGTGTAGATGGAATCCGGCCAGTGCAGGTTGGGTGCGGAGATGATACGCAGTTTTTTATTACCTAAATCAATCACATCACCCTCTTTCACAATTTGATGTTTAAATGCTTCACCGATTTGATTTTCAAGGAACTTAATGGCACTGTTGCTTCCCACAACCACAGCATCAGGAGCTATTTCCAATAAACGTTTGATGCTGCCGGCATGGTCGGGTTCGGTATGGTCGACAATGATATAGGATATTTCCGATGGATTACAAACTTGCTCCAATTTAGCTTTGTAAGTATCCCAAAACTTTTCTTTGGCTGTTTCAACCACCGCCTTTTTATCGGCATTGATAAAATAGGAGTTATAGGTGGTGCCGTATTTGGTTTCCATAATGATGTCGAAAGTACGGAGTTTCTCATCCAAAATACCTACCCAATAAATGTCTTCTTTTACTTTTATTACCTTATTATCCATATGTGTTGCGTTTTTTTCTTATTCAATAATTATTTAATTTACAAAGGTTTTATACAAACGCTTATTTAACGAAAATAGCTTTATTTTTATTTTATAAGACTTTCTTTATTTTTGCTAATTACTAACAATCTTAATGTAATGATTGTATTTATAATTTATACCGGATATTTATAATCGTTGAAAGTCTCATTATTTTTTTAATGTAAAAATTCATTGACAGCGGCTGTCCACTTTTCCGGCAGCAGCTCTCCGTTTTATCAGCAGCGGCTGTTGATTTTTCGGAGAGATGCTCTCCGTTTTACCGGCAGCAGTATTCCGTAGAATTTTCTCGAAAGAAAAATAATTTTTCTCGAAAGAAAAAATAATTCTCTCGAAAGAAAAATAAATTCTCTCGAAAGAAAAATAAATTCTCTCGAAAGAAAAATAAATTCTCTCGAAAGAAAATTTTACGGACAGCAGCATTCCGTTTTACGGACAGCAGTTCTCCATTTTTCTGACAGCAGCATTCCGTTTTATCAGCAGCAGTATTCCGTAGAATTTTCACGTGTGAAAAAAATATATTGTGAAATCAATACACAATAAAATGAATTTAAACCAAAGTAAATAAAAGGATTATAAATATATTCATTGTTGTTTCGGATGTAATGAATTGAAATGTAGAAATATAACAATATCGGAATTTTTATCGGACAATGATATTTAAAAATATAAAAAAATGTTTTGTTTATATAAAAAGTATATATTTGCAACCTAAAAGTAGAAATAAATCAATAATGAAAAAATAGTTTATTATGAAAATAAGTAGATTTTTAACACTAATATTATTCTTTGTCTCCTTTTCATACACATATGCACAATCACCCGATGTATGGGACGGAACCTCCGACACCACTTGGTATAATACAACCGACACTGTTTTTCAACTCACTACGGCCAAACAATTGGCGGGATTGGCGGTGTTTGTCAATCACCCGGATACTATATCCCGACAAGCCTCATTATTATCTGTAATCCCCATTTCTTTAGGGATTCAAACAGCCAATCAAATTACAAGCGATTTCAAAGTGTCAAGACTTCACGGAGTCAGTTGGTCGTCAAGTGCCGAGGATATCATACGTGTAGAAGGGGAGAATGCCATCGTAACACCCATTAATCAAGATACCATGGTTGTTTTGACCGTAACATTAAATGAATTAGAAAAGGAATTCTATTTTAAAGTATTGAAAGGAAGCAGTATTAAAGAAGTAAATCCACAGCATATATCCATTTATCCCAATCCCGCCAACACTATATTATATATTGATAACGGGGATATTGCCATGCAGGAACTCCTGCTTTATGATGTAAGCGGAAGATTGTTGAAGCGTGTTTCCGTTCATGTTAACACAACATCATTGGATGTAAGTGATTTGCAAAACGGGATATACCTTATAAAGATAACTACACGGGATGCAGCCTTTGTGCGGAAGATTCAAGTGGTGAGGTAAAGAAATATTTTTTAATAAAAATTCAAAATACGATATTTTTCTTTTTATGCTTCTAAAATATCATCGTTGTTGAAATATGAATTGGGGAAATTGTTGTTAAAGTGTTGTATTACAATTGTTTTTTTTTTTTTGAAAAAAATGTATTTTTGAAATAAAAAAGTATTATATTTGTCTCGAAAATCAAACCGTATTATGAGGGGGAAACTTTTAAACATATTTTATACTTCAAAGTCTTTTCAAAGATTTTTTTTCCTTTTATTTTGTCTTTTTTTTATTAAGTTATTTGATGTTATTGTTATTTATATAAATAATAATAACATCATTATAAAGAAATATTTTTTTATTGGAAGATATGTCCTAAGAAAATTCATTGTAGTAAGCTACTGCAATAATGTGTCCCGGTTGCAGTAGCGATGACCCCGGAAGGTAGGGGATAAGCACTACGATTTTACGACCTTAAATGCTTATCCCTTCTCCACTTCCAAGGAGGATTAAACCCTAAAGTTTTATTTGTCTTTGACACATTTTGTACGGCAAAAGTACAAAAAAAACAAATGAAATAATTATTTATGAAATATAAAATTTGATAATGATTAAAAAACTAAAAAAGAAACATTAACAAATTTTATTAATTTAAAAAAATATTAGAATATGAAAAGAGTAAATAAAAAAATAGTTTATTGTGTAGTTTTATTCTTAACACTTATGCAATTCTCATATATATCATATGCAAATATAGTGATTTATGGAAACGATTTATGGAGTACCCCAAGAGATGTAATAAATGAGGATGTATATATTATGCAAGGAGCAACATTAACGATTACTGCAGAAATTAAATTTTCATCAAATAGTTCCATTATAATATATGATCAAGGAAAGCTTCATGTTGATGGGGGTATATTAACAAATTACGATGCAAATGAATTATGGCAGGGAATATTGCTTTTAGGAAATCCTTCTTTAAATCAATCATTAAATCCAAGAACTCAAGGAATCGTTAGTTTAGAAAATGCGTTGATTGCAAATGCGGAATGTGCAATAAAGGTGGGCGCGACACTAAAAGAAACAACACCTAATGGAATTGTTTATTATACTTCAGTTCCCGGTGGGGGTATTGTTTTTGCAGAAAATTCTCAATTCTTAAATAATAGGCAATCTATATCTTTTGATGAGTATGTTTATAGAAATGGGAACAATGAAACGGATAATCGGAGTTGTTTTACGGAATGTAGTTTTGTTGTAGATGCCAATGCCTTTTTTATTATTCAAGATGATGAATGCCAAGTTTCTTTAATTGGTGTAAGGGGTGTAGGATTTAAAGGCTGTGTTTTTTCAAACATACAATCCGGTTACAATGGAATTGGAATTTATGCTAATGCAGCAGGATTTAGAATTAATGATTATTGGCTCCCCATTATTTATATTGGACAACCTCCTTATTATCCAACAGAAACGCATTTTAGCGGTTATCGTATAGCGATAGATATAAAAGATAACAGTTCTAAAGCGATTAATATTGTAAATACAGCATTTTCTGACAATGGAGTCGGTGTATATGCTACTTTAGTTAATAATTTACGTATAGAAACATCATATTTTAATAATAATGCTAGTTCTTATTATTCGGTGGTTTTGCAAAATGCCACTAATTATGTCATTGAAAATAATCAATTTAATGGAGATTGTTTAGGATTAGTATTTTTAGGAGATGTTCCTGATAATAATTATATTCGCTATAACACTTTTACTAATTTATGTAGGGCTAGTGCTGTTTATGGAGACCAACAGAAACATTTAACAAATGGTTATTTGTCAACAGGTTTACAGTTTCAATGTAATGTATTTGAAAATAATTATACAGATATTCATATAGATGGCAGAATAAAATTTGAACAAAAAGGAATTGCTGGACATGGGTGTGGAAATGTTTTTGGCCCAAATAGATCATTGGAAAATATATGTAATTTAGGGGATTTATATATTGCTTACTATTATGATGGTGCACTGGCTTATCATAACCCCATTTACTACTCTGGACTTTTTATTCCTATTAATTTTCCTCCTTGTGACTGCAGCATTTTTGGATATACAGGAAATAATTATTACCCTAGTTCTGAAAGATGTTATGCTGATGTAAATGAATTGGAAAATCAATTTGTTGAAATAGCACCAAGATTAGCGGTTTTGATATCCGAATACCATCAAAAATATAATGATACGATTCATTGGATTGATTACTGGAATGGGGATGATTCTTATGCATTACAAGTGAGTGATTATAATGAAATAGTTACATTAAAAGATTCGGTAGATATGATTTGTTCCTATGCTATTCAATATGTTTTGTCTTCGGTAGATGTATTGGATAGAACTGCTTTAATAACTTGGGCGTCTCGAATTGAATCGGCTAATATGGATTTTCTTATTGCCGAATGTTATTTGGATGGGAATGATATTGTTATGATGAATAATGTTTTAAACGATATATCGATAAAATACCAAGATTATGATCCGAGTAATATTGAAGAATATGCAAAATGTTTAAGATATGAATATTTATGGAATTTAAATAATTTAGACACAACTTATATTAATCAACTTGATTTAGATACGTTAAATCTTATTGCATCAGGAACAGGAATAGCTTCCGATTTGGCTAAATCCATTTTGGAACGCATAGGATATGATATTGAAATGCATGATTTAAATCAGCTTTGTTCTTGGCCGTCTTACGGAAATGCTCCTAATGGTATTCTTGATAAGAATTTGAATGAAATCAACCTGAAAGTAATACCGAACCCTACTGATGATAATGTTACAATTAAGTCTGATAATGAGGATGAATTGATTAAAAAATTGTTGATTTTTGATGTGTATGGTAAACAGGTTTTATCGAAAGAAGTAAATGCATCTAATATTAATATTAATTTAAATCGTTATAGTAGAGGCGCATACACAGTCCATTGTGTTATGAGTAATGGTTCGACTATTGTTAAGAAAGTAATTAAAAAATAAAATATTAATCAAAACACGTAGAATACTAATTATGTATTCTACGTGTTTTTAAATCTTAAAAAAATGAAATACATTAATTTTTTATCAATTACCTTTATGGTAACTATGAGCATACAAGCTCAAAATTATGTGAATTTACGGTTTACGTCTCGACTACCGGACGGAAGTTATCAAGCATTGGACAGTGTAAAAATCATTAATAACACCCGTGGATGGGAGGAAACGATTTATTATCCCGATACGCTGCTGCAAATGCTTAATAGTACAGGCATAAGCGAAGTAGAAAATCACGCAAATTCGATTATGCAAAACATTCCCAATCCGTTTAAGGGAACAACGGAAGTGAGCCTGCAATTATCCGCACAAGAGGATGTGAGCCTTGCCTTGTATGACCTCAGCGGCAAACAATATGCGGTATATCATGCTGATTTGCCCGAAGGCAAACACGGATTTAGGCTTATGGTAGGAATTGCGCAAATGTATTTTTTGGTGCTGAAAACTTCGAATGAAACACAAACTGTTAAGTTGTTGGCAACCGAAGCATCGGATGCTTTTCGAATAAGCTATGCAGGCAGTGAAGGCTATTTTTATCTTCAACAACAAAAAGCCAATACCAACAAGGGATTTCAAACGAACGACAGTATGAGGTTTATTGCTTATACGACTTTAAACAATCGATTAAAACACCAAGAACTAAAAACAAAGCAAGCAGGCACGGATCAAGAATATAGCTTTGAATTTGCGCTTGGTTATGCCATAGGCGATATTTATTATCAAACAAACGGAGAGGTTGAAGGTGTGGTTTGTTGGATTGCCGATACGGTATATCATCACGAAGGTAAATATTTTGGTAATGCAGGGAAATTGATATCCATAGATGAAAGGGATACCGGAACCTATGGTACGATTAATAGACCTACTTATGCGTTTGATTCTGTTGATGGAAGGGTAAATACGGCCATACACCAGGCATTGCTTTCCGATACTTCCACCTATTTGTTTAAGGAACGTTTGGAAGCGGCACAATGGTGTTTGGACAAAGGGGAAGGATGGTATTTTCCTGCCAAACTTGAAATGCTTCAAGTGTATGAAAATATGGATGTTATTAACAATACTATAGACGAAGCAGGAGGGGAAAAGTTTCATTTGGATTTACTGGATCCGGAAGATTCTGCTTATTGGACATCAACCGAAATACCAGAAGATAAAAAGGCTTATTTTATTTATATGCCTTTGGGAAATATAACGTTTTCAAAAGGATCTTTTTATGAATCTAAACATGTGCGTGCCATGAAGTGGTTTAATGAAACGGAATAAAAAGACGAAATTAATTTTTATATCATGAAAAAAATTAAAGTTACTGTAATATCAATGTTGTTATGCTTGCATATTTCCAATGTATGGGCATATGATTTCAGTGTAACCACCAACGGACAAAAATTATATTATAACATACTTTCCGATTCTCCTCCTTATAGGGTGGAAGTTACTTCACAAAGAGGGGAATATCCTTTTTATGATACCTTTCCTTCCGGAAATCTTACGATACCTTCTTCCGTAAGCTATGAAGGGATAACCTATTTTGTTACTCAGATAGGGGATAATGCTTTTTATGAAAGTCTTGAATTAACTGCCGTAAGCATTCCCAATACGGTAACATGCATAGATACCTTTGCTTTCGGTTTTTGCAGCAGTTTGTCCACGCTTACTTTATCCGAATCATTGGTAAATATTAAATTATGTGCATTTTCCAATTGCAGGCAATTGCAGGCAATTGATCTCCCAAATTCTCTCACAGATATTGGCGTAGGCGCATTTATTTGTTGCTTCGAATTAACGAATGTGCTTATTCCGGCAGGAGTGAAGAGAATAGGATACAGTGTTTTTAACAAATGTGAAAAATTAACGACTATACAGGTAGCAAGTAATAACAAAAATTATAAATCGGTAGAAGGTCTTCTTTACACTTATTCGATGGATACATTGGTGGCTTGTCCGGGAGCTAAAAGCGGTAAGCTTGTTATTCCGGAAGGGGTAAAATATATAGGATTTGATGCCTGTGGTTCTTGTGAAAAATTAACTTCCCTTGAATTTCCTAATTCCCTGATTAAGATCGACGATTATGCTTTTGATCATTGTAAGGGTTTAACAGGGAGTTTAATATTGCCACGATCATTACAATATATAGGAGGTAGTTCATTTTCATATTGTTCTGAAATAAGTGATACCCTTATGATTCCGGACTCGGTTGTTGTTATTGATAACTATGCTTTTTTAATGTGTGAAAAAATACAATTTATTTATTTAGGGAAATCATTAGAAGTTATTGATAGAAATGCTTTTATGTTTTGTGAAAATTTGCAAGGTAAAATTATTTTTCCCGATAATATTAAACGTATAGAAACTGATGCTTTTATGTTTTGTGAAAATATTACGTCCGTTATCATTGGAGATTCTATTAATTATATAGGAGAATGTGCTTTTTATTATTGCATTAGTTTAAATGACGTTACCATTGGAAGCTCTATAAAAAAAATAGATATGGCTGCTTTCTATAGCAATGTGAAGGAAGTAACGATACGGTCAGTGTTTCCACCGGAAACGGTTTACAGAACCTTTAATTTTGCTTTACATGATCATATATTATATGTTCCTTGCGGTAGTGAAAGTTACTACCAAAATGACACGGAATGGAATAAATTTACGGAAATTAGGGGTGGAAATATGGATTATATGATTGATATAAATGTAAACAATGATTATTATGGATTGGCAATGGCTTCCGCACCGGATTGTATTAGCAATCAATCTGTTTTAAAGGCAAGTCCTTATTTAGGTTATGTTTTTGAAAAGTGGAGCGACGGAAATACCGATAATCCGCGAACGGCAGTCATTACAAGCGATACATCATTTACTGCAATATTCAAAAGCGAGGTGGCTGTTGAAGAAGTGAGTGAAAATAATAATTGTATGCTCTATCCCAATCCCGCCAACACCATATTACATATTGATAACGGGGATATTGCAATGCAGGAACTCCTGCTTTATGATGTAAGCGGAAGATTGTTGAAGCGTGTTTCCGTGCATGCCGCCAAAACAAGTCTGGATGTGAGTGATTTGCAAAACGGTATATATATAATAAAAATAACTTCACCAGATGCTGCCTTTGTGCGGAAAATACAGGTGGTGAGGTAAAGAAATTTTATTAAAATAAAATATCCATTACCGACATTTTTTCTCATTTTTTCTTCCAATAAAAAAACTTTTTTCGGAGAATTAATGTAAGAATATTTATATATTGTTGTAATACAGTTTATTTTTTTTTTAGAAAAATATAATTATATGTTTTATTTTATATACATTTGTTATGAAAATCAAACCGTATTATGAAGGGGAAATTTATAAACATATTTTTATACATCAAAGTCTTTTCAAAGATTTTTTTCCTTTTGTTTTTTCTATTTTTTATTAGGCTATTTAATTTTATTGTTTTTTATATTAATAATAAAATTGTTATAAAGAAATGTTTTTTTAGCGGAAGGCATGTCCTAAGAAAATTCATTGTTATAAGCTACTGCAATAATGTGTCCCGGTTGCAGTAGCGATGACCCCGGAAGGTAGGGGATAAGCACTATGATATTACGACCTTAAATGCTTATCCCTTCACCACTTCCAAGGAGGATTAAACCCTAAAGTTTATATTTGACTTTGACACATTTTGTACAGCAAAAGTACAAAAAAAACAAATGAAATAATTATTTATGATAATATAAAATTTGTTAATAATTAAAAAAACTAAAAAAGGAACATTAACGGATTTTATTAATTTTAAAAAAAATAATATGAAAACATACAAAATAATAATTGCATCAGCTTTTGTTGTTGCAATAGGCATAGGAATATTCTTTGCCTGTGATAAAGATTTAAAACAAGTTGAAAAGAATAACAATAAACTTGTCCAAAAAGATAATCCGGAAGAGTATAACATTCGTGCTTTATTTACGGATGACACAGCAATTGATATAATATTTTATAGAGATAATGGTAATATATCCATTACTTATACACTTTCTCCAGCACAACCGGAAGATATGTATAAGATCATTGTTATAGACCCTAATAATGATTTTCCTTTAACGTACAATGAAGACAGTAGTATGGTGATGGGATTGAATCCAAATGATAATAAGAACTATGTGGGATGGTATTTCCATAGGGGTCCAGAACCAGGTAATCCTATTGGACCGGGCGTAGTTACTCCTACTGATATTCACGTAACTGCAGAGTGTTATGGATGTGTTGAACCAGGAGAATGTCAAATAGATTATGTTGAGTTACCGCTTGAAGGAAAGAAAGAGACCAGATGTATAAATCAATGTTCCACTTGTTATTTAAGTGGAAGTACTTATACAAGTTCAACCCCACCAGATGAATTTGAAAATATTTTATCAAGTATGCTTATATTTGAAGTAAATCCAAATAGTACGTTTACTATTAATGATGATTTATTAGTACCAGGGAGTAGTTATACTATTCAATAATAAAATAAGGGTGTCTTTAATGACACCCTTATTTTATTTGATTTAAATTTATTTAATGATTAAACTCATAACTTTATGTAAAACAATATTATATGAAAATTTTATATGTGATATTAATTTTATTCTTTAGTTTCAATAATTTTATTGGAAATGCACAAACATCCGATCTATGGGACGGAACATCCGACACGACTTGGTATAATAGCACAGACACTGTTTTTCAACTCACTACTGCCAAACAATTAGCGGGATTAGCTGTGATGGTTAATAACGGCAATACATTTCAAGGCAAAACCATTGAATTAATGAATAATATAGACCTGGGCGGTGCATTGGATACACCTTTGTATTGGATGCCGATAGGATATAACTATGCAAACAATTGTTGCTTTTCAGGTTTTTTTGATGGAAATAGTTTTACAGTTGAAAATTTACATTTACAAGATTTAGTAGGAGATACGTTGAATGTAGGATTATTTGGTTGTTCTAACCGTGCTGTTATTTCAAATATTATTATAAATAATGCTTTTTTTAGTTTAAATCAAGACTCAAAATATATTCCATCAAGAGGTATTTTAGTAGGCAATTGTTCATATAGTCAAATTGTTAATTGTCATATAAAAGCAATAATGAATTGTTATGATTGTGCAGGTATTGCCGGACAAATATCTTATTCTTCTATTTCTTATTGTTCTTTTAATGGTAAAATTGAAGGTGATGGAAATGGTATTGCCGGTATTGCCGGTACTGTGCGTAATTCAATTGTAAATAATTGTATGTCCCATGCAATTATTAAAGGAAATAAATTTGTAGGTGGAATTGCAGCTATTTCAAGCTATTCAAATATATTTAATAATGTTGTTATGGGAGCATGTGAAGTAAGCTATACTTATTCGGGAGGGATTATTGGATGTTCATATTATGATACGATTGAAAATAATTTTGCGATAACGTCTCAAATTGGTTATGGAGTTTCCGAAATAGAATTATTAAGTATAGGCGGATTATTTGGGGATATATCAAATAGCAATATTAATAATTGTTATATAATAGGAGGTGTAATTAAGTATCCTAGTTATACAGGTGGTATTGCTGGCTTTGGACAAACAATTAAAATGGAAAATTCTTATGCGGCTACATATATCAATGAAGAAGGGGAGCTTAGGGGAAGTATTGCCGGTTTGCTTGATGGCTCTACTATTCAAAATGTTTTCATGGATAATAATATTGGCGCTTTTGATGGTGTCGGAAATAATTATATGGGAAACGGTCAGGTTGCCGATCTTTTTACTGATGAAATGACCACAGGCAATTCATTTGGTTTACAAGATAGTGTTGGATTTTATCCTACTCAATGGGTTTATGAAGAAGGATTATATCCGCAATTGGATGTGTTTGTCAATCATCCGGATACTGTTTTCCGGCATGCTTCCTTATTATCCGTAATCCCCGTTTTTTTAGGGGATCAAACAGCCAATCAAGTTACAAGCGATTTCAAAGTGTCAAGACTTCACGGAGTCAGTTGGTCGTCAAGTGCGGAAGATATTATTCGGATAGAAGGGGAGAATGCCATCGTAACACCCATTAATCAAGATACCATGGTTGTTTTGACCGTAACATTAAAAGATTTACAAAAGGAATTTTATTTTAAAGTATTGAAAGGAAGCAGTATTAAAGAAGTAAATCCACAGCATATATCCATTTATCCCAATCCCGCCAACACTATATTATATATTGATAACGGGGATATTGCCATGCAGGAACTCCTGCTTTATGATGTAAGCGGAAGATTGTTGAAGCGTGTTTCCGTTCATGTTAACACAACATCATTGGATGTAAGTGATTTGCAAAACGGGATATACCTTATAAAGATAACTACACGGGATGCAGCCTTTGTGCGGAAGATTCAAGTGGTGAGGTAAAGAATATTTCGATTTACAGTTGCGGTCCGGCGGCAACGAGTCGTTTTCCTTCGTCGTTGTCGGTAAAGGTTTTGAAGTTGTTTACAAATGCCTGGGCCAACTCCATGGCTTTTTGATCGTAAGCAGCTTTGTCTTCCCATGTGTTGCGCGGGTTTAATAAAAATGAATCTACTCCTTTTAATGCTTTGGGTATCCAGAATCCGAAAGGTTTTGTTTGTATAAATTCGCATCGGTCGATTTCGCCGCTATGGATAGCATTGATTAAGGTACGGGTAACCGATATTTTAATACGTTTACCGGTTCCGTAAGCACCTCCTGACCATCCGGTATTGATTAAATAAACACGGCTGCCGTGTTGTTTTATTTTTTCCGACAATTCGGTAGCGTATTTGGTGGGATGTAGCAATAGAAAGGGAGCTCCGAAAGCGGAAGAGAAAGTAGGAACGGGTTCTTTGATGCCGCGTTCCGTTCCGGCTAATTTTGCCGTGTATCCGCTTAAAAAATAATACATAGCCTGGTCTTCGGTTAATTTGGCGATAGGGGGGAGTATGCCGAATGCATCAGCCGATAAAAAGATAATACTTTTCGGATGGGTGCCTTTGGATACGGGTTTTACAATGTTTTTAATATGATAAATAGGGTAGGAAACGCGGGTATTTTCGGTTTTGGAATCGTCGTCAAAATCGGGGTCGCCGTTTGCTTTAATCACTACATTTTCCAATAAAGCATCTCTTTTAATGGCGGCGTAGATATCCGGTTCTTGTTCTTTGCTTAAATGTATGCATTTAGCATAGCATCCGCCTTCGAAATTAAAAACACCATCTTCATCCCATCCGTGTTCGTCGTCGCCGATGAGCAGACGGTCGGGGTCGGTCGAGAGGGTGGTTTTGCCTGTTCCCGACAAACCGAAAAACAAGGCGGTGTTTCCGTCTTTCCCTTGGTTTGCGGAGCAATGCATGGCAGCCATTCCTTCCAAGGGGAGGTAGTAATTCATAATGGAAAAGAATCCTTTTTTGATTTCACCCCCGTACCATGTTCCGCCCACGACGGCCATTTTATCGCTAATATTAAAAGCTACATACACTTCGCTGTTTAGTCCTTGTTCTTTCCATTTGGAATTTACGGTTTTGGATGCCATCAACATTACGAAATCGGGTTCGAAGGTTTTAAGTTCTTCTTCCGTAGGTCGAATAAACATGTTCTTCACAAAATGAGCTTGCCATGCCACTTCGCTGATAACCCTTATTTTCACCCTGCTGTTTTCGTTTGCACCGCAATAAGCGTCGGTAACATATAGGTTTTTATCGCTTAATTGCTCTTGACTTGTTTTCAATAAGTCATTCCATATTTCTTTCGAAATGGGTTTGTTGTCGGAACCTTTGCGGTTGGGAGCAGCCCACCAAACATTGGGTTCGGTTTCGGCATCTTTTACGATGTATTTATCTTTTGGGGAACGCCCCGTGAATATTCCGGTGTCGACATTCAATGCACCCAAAGAGGTTTTTTGTGCCGTTTCGTAACCTGTTAGCGAAGGATGGGTCTCATGTGCATACAATTCTTCATATGAAAGATTATAATAAATGTTTTTATGCTTGGCAATGCCGTACTTTGACAGATCCAAATTATTATTTGTCATGATGATATATTATATATTGTATTTAATTTTTAATTTTATTTAAAAATGCAAAAGTAATAATTATACCTATACAATAATTTTTTATCGAAAATATGGTTAAATCTTTTTTTGAGGTGCTATTATTTTTTGTTTAAACAATAGATATCCTTCTGTTGAAAATGGGATATTCCACTTTGCTCAGTAGAGCATGCCCGATTTTAATCCGTTGATGCATCGTATTGTGCAAAAATAAAAAACGCTAATAGCCAAATTCGGGAGAGAAGTAATTGTTTTGTTCCCGCTTTCTCTTAAAATATAAAATGGGAATCTACCTTTGCAGATGCAAATCTTATAGCACCTCAAAAAAAGAGTTAACCGTTTTTTTTTAAAATCTCATTTCAATAAAAAAAATTATTACTTTTGTATCGTAAAAAAAAAGATTATTAATGATAATTTTACACAAAACGGATACTACAACTAAGGTAAATATAAACGCAATATGGCGTATACACAATCGTTATGCTTCAGGCTAAGAAAAAGACAATCATACAATTGACGACTTATTAACAGAAAGAAAACCGAACCAATTAATTTTGTAAATTTGTATGGAAATATTGACAGACATATATTTAGGCGACAGTAAGGAGAAATTAAAACTACTCTCTGACAATTCAGTTGACTTAATTGTAACATCTCCACCTTATGCAGACCAAAGAAAAAGTACATATGGCGGAATTCATCACGATAAATACGTTGATTGGTTTTTGCCAATTTCCAAACAGTTACTGCGAGTCTTGAAACCAACTGGGACTTTCATATTGAATATTAAGGAAAAAGTTGTTGAAGGAGAACGAAGCACTTATGTCATGGAATTAATTTTGGCCATGCGAAAACAAGGTTGGTATTGGACAGAAGAGTTCATTTGGCACAAAAAAAATTCGTATCCTGGCAAATGGCCAAATCGTTTTCGAGATTCTTGGGAAAGACTTCTTCAATTCAATAAAGACAAGAAATTCAATATGTACCAAGAAGAAGTAATGGTTCCAATGGGAGATTGGGCAAAAAATAGATTAAAAAACCTTTCTGAAACAGACAAAATAAGAGATAACTCAAAAGTTGGTAGTGGATTTGGGAAAAACATTTCTAACTGGTTGGACAGAGACAAAGCATATCCAACCAATGTTTTGCATCTTGCCACTGAATGCAATAACAAAAATCATAGCGCAGCCTTTCCCGAAGAACTTCCAGAATGGTTTATTAAACTTTTCACAAAACAAAATGACACAGTACTTGACCCATTTATGGGGTCAGGCACAACTTTAATTGTTGCAAATAGAATGAAACGTAATTCAATTGGAATTGATGTCGTACCAGAATATTATGAGATGGTAATAAAGCAACTTCAACCAGTCGAACTTTATTTATTAGAACCAAAAGCAAAATATGAAAAAACTAAACCTGAAAGACGTATCGCAGTACGTTGAGAAAAATATTGGCACTTTCCACGAAAAACGAATACAGAGTCTTGACAGTCTTAAACTTTCACAAGTCCTTAAAAGGAAAAATCCGTATTTATTCAAAGCAAAGTATGTCCTGACAGCAGAGAAAATTATTCGTGGAATTGTTGATGCACATATTTCATCAAGCGAAGAAGGAATCTTTGGAGACTGGCTTGAAGGACTTGCTATTTA
>MWCE01000019.1 GCA_002069895.1 Bacteroidetes bacterium ADurb.Bin234
AACACCCTACAAAAAGACCCTGCCAATTCTGAAAAGCAAGCCATAGAATATATCTATTTCCAATTACGCAATGCAGCACCACCCGATGAAGAAACAGCTCGCTCTACTTTAGAAAAGCTTTTCTTCTCCGAAAAACGCTACGACTTAGGCGAAATGGGAAGATATAGAATAAATAAAAAATTAAACCTTGATACGTCATCCGACATTCGCATCTTGACAAAAGAAGATATTATTTGCATAATTAAGCATTTAATTGAACTTATCAATGCGAAAGAAGAAGTTGACGATATTGACCACTTAAGCAATCGTAGAGTCAGAACGGTTGGCGAACAACTGTCCAATCAGTTCAGTATGGGATTAAATCGTATGGCAAGAACCATCCGCGACAGGATGAATGTTCGCGATAACGAACTATTTACTCCCTCCGATTTGATTAATGCAAAAACCTTGTCGTCGGTGATAAATTCTTTTTTCGGTACCAATGCCTTATCACAATTTATGGATCAAACCAATGCCCTAGCCGAAATCACTCACAAACGTAGGATTTCTGCTTTAGGACAAGGTGGTTTATCGAGAGAAAGAGCCGGATTTGAAGTCCGCGACGTTCACTACACTCACTACGGCCGATTATGCACCATCGAAACACCCGAAGGTCCCAATATCGGATTAATTTCATCCCTTTGTGTTTATGCTAAAATAAACCGTTTAGGATTTATTGAAACACCGTATAGAAAAGTCGAAAACGGAAAAGTAATGTTAAATCTACCTTTTATGTATCTTACAGCCGAAGAAGAAGAAGATTTAACTATTGCTCAAGCTTCTGAATCCTTTGAAAACAAAACCGGTGAATTTATTGATAATAAAATAAAAGCACGTAAAGCTGCCGATTATCCTATAGTCGAAGCAAACGAAATCAACGCTATGGATGTCGCACCCAATCAAATTGCTTCTATTGCCGCATCATTGATTCCATTCTTAGAACACGACGATGCAAACCGCGCTTTGATGGGCTCAAACATGATGCGTCAAGCTGTTCCTTTGCTTAATTGCGAAGCTCCGATTGTTGGTACCGGTATTGAAGAAATTGTAGCTAAATGCTCTCGTTCACAAATATATGCCGAAGCCGACGGTGAAGTTGAATACGTAGATGCTTCACAAATCCGAATCAAATACAACCGTTCTTCGAAAGAAGATTTGGTTAGTTTTGATTCCAATGTTAAAATTTACTATCTCACCAAATTCCAAAGAACCAACCAAAGCACTACTATTAATCTTCAACCTATCGTAAGAAAAGGACAAAAAGTAGTTAAAGGTCAGGTGTTGACCGAAGGTTACGGAACTAAAAACGGTGAATTGGCTTTAGGTAAAAACCTAATGGTAGCCTTCATGCCTTGGAAAGGTTATAATTTTGAAGATGCTATCGTTATTTCCGAAAAAGTTGTTAAAGAAGATATCTTTACTTCCATACATATCGAAGAATTTACCCTCGAAGTGCGCGACACCAAGCGTGGTATTGAAGAATTAACCAACGACATACCCAATGTTAGTACCGACGTAACCAAAGATTTGGATGAAAACGGTATCGTACGAATTGGTGCCCATGTTAAGGAAGGAGATATTTTAATAGGAAAAATCACACCTAAAGGCGAATCCTACCCTACTCCCGAAGAAAAATTATTACGCGCAATCTTTGGAGACAAAGCCGGCGACGTTAAAGATGCTTCCTTAAAAGCTCCTCCAAGCATGGAAGGCGTTGTTTTAGATAATCGTCTTTTCTCACGCATGGTTAAAACACGCAAAGGAAAAATAAAAGAAAAAGATTCCATTAAAGATGTGGAAGCACAATTCCAAAAAGAAAGCGATGCCTTAAAAGAAAAATTAATTTCCAAACTCTATAAAATATTAGAAGGGAAATTATCCCATGGCGTTATGGATAATACAAAAAGCATATTTATTCCTAAAGGACCCAAATTTTCTCAAAAAGCACTTTCAACCATCGACTTTAACACCGTTGTTTTAAACAACTGGACATCCGATTCAAAAGTTAATACACAAGTGGCACAAGCAGTGCACAACTACAATGAAAAACTACGTATATTAACATCACAATACACACGTAAAAAGTTTGCCATTACCATAGGCGATGAACTTCCCGCCGGAATTATACAAATGGCAAAAGTTTATATTGCCAATAAACGTAAACTTAAAATCGGTGATAAAATGGCCGGTCGCCATGGGAACAAAGGTATTGTTGCCCGCATTGTTCGTGAAGAAGACATGCCCTTTATGGAAGACGGAACTCCTGTCGACATAGTGTTGAATCCATTAGGTGTACCTTCGCGTATGAATATCGGTCAGATTTATGAAACTATTTTAGGTTGGGCAGGGAAAAAATTAAACGTTAATTTCAGTTCTCCTATCTTCGACGGTGCAACCACCGAAGAAGTGAATGATTACCTGAAAAAAGCCAACCTACCTGAAAACGGAAGCATTTATTTATATGACGGCGGAACCGGTGAACGCTTCGAACAACCGGTAACCGTAGGATATATTTATATGTTTAAACTCCACCATTTGGTTGATGATAAGATGCACGCACGTTCCATCGGACCTTATTCATTAATCACACAACAACCTCTTGGTGGTAAAGCACAATTTGGTGGTCAACGTTTCGGTGAAATGGAAGTTTGGGCACTCGAAGCTTTCGGTGCTTCAAATATCCTGCAAGAAATATTAACCGTTAAGTCCGACGACGTGGTAGGAAGAGCCAAAGCATATGAAGCCATAGTGAAAGGCGACAATATGCCTATTCCCAACTTGCCCGAATCGTTTAATGTGTTGGTGAATGAATTACGAAGTTTATGCTTAAACGTAACCTTTGAATAATACACCATTTATGTTTAATTTAATGTTGAATTTATATACAAAAATATAACTCATGGCTTTCAGAAAAGACAATAATTTAAGAAAAGATTTTACGAAAATCACCATAAGCTTAGCCTCTCCCGAATCAATATTCGAACAATCGAAGGGAGAAGTAACAAAACCTGAAACCATTAACTATCGTACTTACAAAGCCGAACGCGACGGTTTGTTTTGCGAACGGATTTTTGGTCCGGTTAAAGATTGGGAATGCCATTGCGGTAAATACAAAAGAATACGCTACAAAGGTATTGTTTGCGACCATTGCGGTGTGGAAGTAACCGAACGAAAGGTAAGAAGAGAACGTATGGGACATATTCAATTGGTAATCCCCATCGCTCATATTTGGTTTTTCAAATCACTTCCCAACAAACTCGGAGCTTTTGTAGGCATGCCCTCCAAAGCCCTCGAAGCTGTTATTTATTATGAAAAATTTGTCGTTATCCAAACCGGTTTAGCCGAAGAATTGGGAATAAAAAAATTAGACCTTCTTTCAGAGGAAGAATATTTTGATATTTTAGAAAAACTTCCAAAAGAAAATGCGCTGCTCGAAGACAGCGATCCCAATAAATTTATCGCTAAAATGGGTGCCGAAGCTATTCAAGATATCATTATACAAATTGATATCGATAAAGAATCCTTCGATCTGCGCTATCGTGCCAGTACAGAAACATCACAACAAAGGAAACAAGAAATTTTAAAACGTCTGCATGTTTTCGAAGCATTCAGAGATAGCCGAAAACGCATTGAAAATCATCCCGAATGGATGATTCTAAAAGTCGTTCCTGTGATGCCACCCGAACTTCGTCCCTTAGTACCTTTGGATGGAGGCCGCTTTGCCACTTCCGATTTGAATGAATTATACCGTAGAGTGATTATCCGAAACAATCGTTTGAAACGATTAATGGATATCAAAGCTCCCGATGTGATTATGCGTAACGAAAAACGTATGCTCCAAGAAGCTGTCGACTCACTATTTGACAACTCCCGCAAAACCAATGCTTATAAATCCGATACCAGGGCATTGAAATCACTTTCCGACAGTTTGAAAGGAAAACAAGGACGATTCCGTCAGAACTTGTTAGGGAAACGTGTCGACTATTCAGGCCGTTCCGTTATCGTGGTGGGTCCCGAACTTCGCTTAAACGAATGCGGACTGCCTAAAGAAATGGCATCGGAACTATTCAAGCCTTTCATTATCCGAAAAATGTTGGAAAGAGGCATCGTAAAAACAGTTAAATCGGCTAAAAAAATCGTCGACCGGAAAGATTCCGTTGTATGGGATATATTGGAAAATATATTAAAAGGTCATCCTGTATTGCTGAACCGTGCGCCCACTTTGCACCGTTTAGGTATTCAAGCTTTTCAACCTAAATTGGTTGAAGGGAAAGCCATTCGTTTGCATCCATTGGCTTGTACGGCTTTCAATGCCGACTTCGACGGCGACCAAATGGCCGTGCACGTTCCACTTGGCAACGCAGCCATATTGGAAGCTCAACTATTAATGCTCGCTTCACACAACATCCTAAACTCAGCTAACGGTGCACCTATTACCGTTCCTTCGCAAGACATGGTATTGGGTTTGTATTATCTCACCAAAGAATTGCATTCCACCGAATCCATGATCGTGAAAGGTGAAAACAAAATATTTTATTCGCCCGAAGAAGTCATTATGGCTTACAACGAAAATAAAATCCACCTCAATGCCTGCATCAAATGCCGAGTCGACACCGACGGAAACGGTAAACTCGAAATCGTTGAAACAACAGTAGGAAGAATTTTATTTAATCAAGTTGTTCCCAAAGGATATGAATATATCAATGAACTATTGACCAAAAAGTCATTACGCGATATTATCGGAAACATCCTGAAGAAAACCGGAACAGCCAATACCGCCAAATTCTTAGACGATATCAAAGACATGGGATTCCAAATGGCCTTTAGAGGAGGATTATCCTTTAACTTGGGCGATGTGATCATACCCGAAGAAAAAGCCGAATTAATCGACGATGCCAATAAACAAGTGGACGATGTAATGATGAATTATCACGGCGGTTTAATTACCGGTAATGAACGTTACAATCAGATTATTGATATTTGGACACACACCAATGCCCGTTTAAGTCGTATTCTACTGGAAAAACTATCTAAAAACCGTCAAGGATTCAACCCTGTTTACATGATGCTCGATTCGGGAGCCCGTGGTTCACAAGAACAAATCCGTCAGTTATCAGGTATGCGTGGTTTGATGGCAAAACCTACCAAAGCCGGTGCCAGTGGCGGTGAAATCATCGAAAATCCCATTCTTTCAAACTTTAAAGAAGGACTGTCGGTATTGGAATACTTTATTTCCACCCACGGTGCACGTAAAGGTCTTGCCGATACGGCTCTTAAAACCGCCGATGCCGGTTATTTAACCCGACGTTTGGTGGATGTGGCTCACGATGTCATTATATCCGAAGAAGATTGCGGAACACTAAGAGGTTTACTTGTTGGTGCGCTCAAAAAGAACGACAATATTGTAGAATCTTTATACGAACGTATTTTAGGTCGTACTACCCTTCACGACATTTACCATCCCAAAACAGGTGAACTCATTGTGAAAGCAGGAGGTGAATTAACCGAAGAAATCAGCCACCAAATCGAAAACTCTGGTATTGAAGAAATGGAAATCCGTTCCGTTTTAACCTGTGAATCCAAACACGGTGTTTGCGCCAAATGTTACGGACGAAACCTCGCTACTTTGAAAATGGTGCAACAAGGAGAAGCCGTAGGTGTTATTGCCGCTCAATCCATTGGAGAACCCGGAACTCAGTTAACATTACGTACCTTCCACGTTGGAGGTGCTGCCGGTAACTTGAGTATACAAAACAGTATCCATGCAAAATATAACGGAATCGTCGAAATTGACGAACTGCGTTCTATATCTATCCAAAAAGACGGTACCCCCTGCAAAAGAGTGGTCGGTCGTTCTGCCGAAATGCGAATACTCGATAAATCTACCAGAATCATTCTAACAACAAATCACATCCCTTACGGTTCCTTCCTTTATAAAAACTCCGGCGACGAAGTAGCTAAAGGTGAAATTATTGCCGATTGGGAAGCTTTTAATGCATTGATCATTTCTGAAGTATCCGGTAAAATCGCTTTCGACAACATTATCGAATCTATTACCTACCGAACCGAAACCGACGAACAAACCGGTATGACTTCTAAAATAATTATTGAAAGTCGTCAGAAAACCAAAAACCCGTCAATTCAAATACTAAACGAATTCGACGAAGTGATTAAAGAATACGACTTACCTGTCGGTGCACGTTTGGAAGTGAACAATAACGATAAAATTAAAGCCGGTGATATTCTTGTTAAAATACCACGTACCTTTGGGAAAGCCGGTGATATTACCGGCGGTCTTCCCCGCGTTACCGAACTTTTTGAAGCAAGAAACCCCTCCGATCCTGCCGTTGTTTCCGAAATTGAAGGCATCGTTTCTTTCAGTAAAAAATTAAAACGCGGACAAAGGGAAGTTATCATTACTTCTAAAACCGGTGAAGAAAAGAAATACCTTATCCCTACTTCAAAACAAATTCTGGCACAAGAAAACGACTTCGTACATGCAGGTACACCTCTTTCTGAAGGTGCCCTAACGCCTACCGACATCCTGGCAATCAGAGGACCTATGCAAGTACAAGAATATATCGTTAATGAAATACAAGAAGT
The DNA here is from genome assembly GCA_002069895.1 of Bacteroidetes bacterium ADurb.Bin234. Classification (GTDB taxonomy): domain Bacteria; phylum Bacteroidota; class Bacteroidia; order Bacteroidales; family WCHB1-69; genus UBA5266. The sequence goes on from MWCE01000019.1 coordinate 6,643, forward strand.
GTATCGTTTGCAAGGTGTTAAAATCAACGATAAGCATTTTGAAGTAATTGTTCGTCAAATGATGCGTAAAGTAGAAATCATCGATCCGGGCGACACCCGCTTCCTTGAAGGCGAACTGATCAATAAACAAGAATTTCACGAAGAAAACGATAACATCTGGGATAAGAAAATCATCCTCGAATCGGGCGATTCTGTTAAATATCAAAAAGGTCAAATCATTTCCGTGCGTGAACTGCGCGATGAAAATTCATACCTGAAACGTCAGGATAAACACCAAATGGAAGTCAGAGATGCACAACCGGCCACCAGCAAGCAAATACTGCAAGGTATTACCCGTGCCTCTCTGCAAACACAAAGTTGGATTTCGGCAGCTTCTTTCCAAGAAACAACCAAAATATTAACCGAAGCTTCCGTTTATGCCAAATCCGACGAGCTTTCAGGGTTGAAAGAAAACGTTATTGTCGGGCACCTCATTCCTTGCGGTACTGGCTTGAAAGAATACGAAAACATCATCGTAGGCTCCATGGAAGAATATAAAAATTTAATGGCATCTAAAACAACTAACTAATATGGAACAAAACAAAGAACAAAAAATCGATATCGCTTTAAGCGACGACGTGGCCGAAGGAACTTATTCCAATTTAGCCATCATAACGCATTCCAACTCCGAATTCATTGTCGACTTTGTGTCGCTCATGCCCGGTGTTCCCAAAGGAAAAGTTAAATCACGCATTATCCTTACGCCGCAACACGCCAAACGTTTGTTGCTCGCCCTTGAAGATAACATTAAACGATTCGAATCCTTTCACGGTAAAATCAACGACTTCGACCCCATGAAAGGCATTCCCATTCAGTTAGGGAAAAATCAAGGCGAAGCATAAATAGCTATTAAATATCACATAAAAGAGATGCCTTAAAGTATCTCTTTTTTTTCTTTCATTCATAAACACACTACTATAAATTAAATAATATGAAATTCAAATTCTTATCTGTAGAAAAACTTAGTCCCAAGCAAATAGCAAAGGATTACAGTATGATATTGTTGGGAACCTTTATCATGGCAATAGGCTTTGTTGTGTTTGTTTCACCCTTAAAATTAGCACCCGGCGGTGTTTACGGCATTGCCATTATCTTGCACCATGTGTTCGGATTCCCTATCGGTTTATCAGGCATCGCACTCGATATTCCCTTACTGATAATAGGAACTTTATGGCTTGGACCTAAATTCGGCGTGAAAACAGTAATTGGCATCGTTTCCTTATCGGGATTTATCACATTACTGGAAAAAATCTACGGATATAAACCCCTCATTGCATTAGCCTCCAATCCGGCCATTCCCGACCCTGCCGCAAACTTTATCATCGCATTATGTGGCGGTGTTTTTATCGGACTGGGCTTAGGACTAATCTTTAAAACCAGGGCTACTTCCGGCGGCACCGACATCATTGCAACCATTGCCGGAAAATACCTAAAACACATTCCTTTAGGAACTATCCTTATCGTAGTTGACTCCATCGTTGTGTTGGGAGCACTCATCGCTTTCGACGATTGGACCATTCCTTTGTATTCATGGCTTATCATTTACGTAACCGGAATAGTAGTCGATAAAGTCATTGCCGGATTCGCTTCCAGTAAAACGGTTATCATTATTTCCGATCATTATGAAGAAATCAAAAAACGCATTCTGAAAGACCTAAACCGCGGAGGCACCTTTTTGCACGGTGAAGGCATGTATAACCGTACCGAAAAAAGAATCATTTACACTACCATTTCACGCAAACAACTCCCGCAACTTATTCATTTCGTCCATGAAATCGATGCCAAAGCCTTCCTTTCCGTCTTAGATGCCACCGACACACTCGGCGAAGGTTTCACCCCGCTCAAAGCCAAAGCGATGGAATAATTAAATTCAATATAACTATATTTATTCTATATCATTGATTGTAGATAAGCACTCTTCCAAATTGATTTAGCGATCTTAGCCATTCTATCTTGGCGAAGAGCAATCGTTTTAGGATCGAACTTATCATAATTACAATATTCGTTACATAATTTATAAGCCGAGTTTTTATACACTTTTAGTTTCTCGGAAAAAGATTTATTGCTGTCGAGTTTCTTATTAACACTTGCTTCCAACAATCCGTAATTTCCTAAACGATATATATAATCTTCTTGAATATCAACAGGAAATAAATCATCCCATATACTTCCCGGGTTTTCGGGTAAAATATGTTCTATGGTAGCGGAAGCATCCTCAGGTTGATAATCTTTATTGGCTATTTGATTTTCAATTTTTATGAGTATATATTTAACCAAATCTTTTTTACGTTTGGTGTTAATTACAACCGTCGAAAAAGCCTGTTCAAAGTTTTTATCCGATTCATAAAGCGGTTTTAATGCCATAATTGCATCTCTTGCCGTTGTTATTGAAGCATTTGAAATATCATTAGCAACTCTACTGAAAACTCTTTCGGCTTCATTTGGATTTTTATTGCTTACATTATATCTAAAAGAAATAACAGCTAATTCACGTAACAATGTTTTTAATTCTTTACGTTCCAGATGGTTGATAGCTGCCATCATCAGGGAATAACATGTAGTTACATTTAATAAATTTAAAACTCTTAAATGTATTTTTTCTTCCTTATCCCATATTTCATCATCGGGATTATCAAAAGCAGTGTAATATTGACTGATATATTCCAGGCTGTCTAAAAAAGCAAAAGCCGATTCGGGTGAGGTGATTTGATGTTTAATAGCCTTAAACAAAGTGGGTTGTCGTTCCAATCTATACTTACTATTCCAATAATGACGTATAAACGTCGTTAAATCATTGGCTCTAATAATATCATTAATGTTTTGCCATCTTCTTTCAGCTTCTTCCAAATCCAAATCTCCTAATTGGCTTGTTAATTTGAATAAGAAATTCTTTAATAAATCGGCCGTTGATAACTTCACTCCTCTCGCATTTAAAGTTTCGAACACTTTAAATGCATCTAAATCGGTATCAACAATAATTTGAGTAAATACTATTCCATTGCCAATTGTTTTTTCTAAAAAATCGGCTAAATCAGCACCCGAAGGATTGTCTTTGAATTTTTCGTTCAGTTGTTCAAAGTAATAATCAAACGCTTTTTGCATCAATCGTTGTGAAGGTTTAAGTTTTGATAATACAGGTGGTTGTCGGAGATTCATTAAATAACTCTTATAAAAATCATCATTATTCCTGTTTAATGCTAATTTAGGTTTGGAAGAAAGTTTTGATGTTGAAAAATTCCCTAAATATCGTTCCCATATTTTCTCAGATCTGAGGTTATTGTCATGGGTATCTATTCCTTCATGAGCCCATTTTTTAAGAACCGCCGTTATTGCCAAAACCAATATAGACAAGGTTGTTAATCGTTGCTGACCATCAATAACCCAATAACTTTCTTCTTCACTTTGAGCTATTTGAAACACCAAATAACCTAAATAATGTGTCTTAACATTAGGAAGGTCTTCAATATCATTCCATAAATCTTCCCAGTCGTCTTTATCCCATGAATAATCTCTTTGAAAAATCGGCACAAAATAAGATTTGCCATTCCCAATTATTGTATTTAAATTTAAAAACTGTGACATAATATTTAGTGTTTTAATTTTAAATTCTATTCTTTACAAAAACGCAATTAAATAAAGTTTAATAATAAATCATCTGTAAGCAAATTCTTTCCCCTACATATATTTATTTAATACTTCTCTAACAATTTTTATTTGGAATGCAAATGTAATCAATTTTTATTAAGAGAGCAGATATAGGATGTTTTTTTATCATCGAATCTGTGTTAATGGACAAAAAGTAGGCTGACACCAGATTTAAGTCTCTAATTTTATTATCTTTGCGGCATTTGAAAGTATATGAATAAAAAATTTACTTTTACTGTCATAGTAAAATAACGAAGAAAAACGGCAAGAAGGCCGGCAAGCAACTGTATAAATGTCATGTTTGTGGAATACAATTTGTGAGAGGGAATCGCATTGATGTTGAAAAACTCTAGGATAAGTATCAAAAAGGGAAACAGAGTTATAAGCAACTCTATATTAAATATTCGTGTTCCGTAAAAACCATACAAAGGAAACTTGATAATTTCACTATGAATAAGAAAACTTCCTTTTCATCGGTTGCAAATGTTTTGATGGATACAACCTACTTTGGAAGAAAGTTTGGTGTAATGGTTTTTAAAGATAGTATATCAGGATCTATTTTATTTAAGCAATATGTTAAATATGAGACTAACAATCTTTATCTTTCAGGAATTGAAGAGATATTTCGCAGAGGCATATCTATTCAATCCATTATCTGTGATGGGAGAAAGGGTTTATTCTCTTTATTTGGAGATATTCCTGTTCAGATGTGTCAGTTTCATCAAGTACAGATAGTGTCGCGCTATTTAACGCGTAAGCCAAAACATGAGGCTAATATTGAATTAAAAAATATAAGTTTATCCTTTACAAAATCATCACGATTAGAATTTGAAAAGCAATTAGATGATTGGTATATAAAATGGAAAGAATATTATATGAACGAAGTATATCAATTACAAAAAATAAAAGTTTTTATGCACACAAACGACTTCGAAGTGCTTATTTAAGTTTGAGAAGGAACCTTCCCTATTTGTATGTTTTTGAAGAATATAAAGAGTTAGACATTCCTAATACTACCAATGCATTAGATGGAGTGTTCTCTGAATTAAAAAGGCAATTAAGGAATCATAATGGACTTTCTTTTAAACGAAAACAGAAGTTTATAGATGGTTTTTTTTAGGTATAAACGACGCTTTAAAAGTAAAGAGAGCTATCGCGAAGAAAGCTCTCTTTCCGGTTGACTTTTAAATCGTCGGTCAAATTATCCCTGACAAGTTGCTCCCCAGCAGAGCTTGTTTCAGTTTTATTTGACCCGACAAAAGTAAAAAAAAATTGTTACGCTAAATCAACAACACAAAAAAAACAGCCTACCTTTTGTCCATTAGACCCATTTTTAATATTCTAATTGCAAATTAACCATGAAAAATACAATCTTAATTGCCATATTTAGTGTGTTTTACAACATGCCGCATACACCCCCCTTGAACCAAGCGTCCTTGCGAAAAATAGTGCCTTGGTTGGAGTTCCAACCAAGCGTGGTTCACGCTCGAACCAAGCGTGGTTCAAAAGCAAACCAAGGCGGTTTTTTTTTGAACCTAACGTGGTTCAAGGGGGTCTTATGCCGCATAAATACATTTGTATGTATTTCAATATCAAAAATATACAAAAATATTTTTAAAACATTAAATATCAAATAATTATGGGAATTAAAGTAAAAATAATTGAAAAATCAAAACC